>NZ_VKAC01000015.1 GCF_008041935.1 Quadrisphaera setariae | reverse complement strand
TCACCAGCTGGTAGCGGACGAGGTGCCCGTGCAGCGCGGCCACCTCCTCGCGCAGGCGGCGGCGGGTCAACCTCCGGCAGCACCGCGCTGGGGCCGTCCGGGGGGCCGGGGAGCCACGGGCGGGCGCGGTGGAGCGGTGCTGGCGCGGACCACCAGCTCCGGGACCACCCGCCGGGTGCGCACGGGCTCGCCGCGCAGGCCCGCCAGCAGCACCTCCAGGCAGCGGCGGCCCAGCGCGTCGAAGTCCTGCCGGACGGTGGTCAGCGGCGGGACGAGGTACGCCGCCTCCGGCACGTCGTCGAAGCCGACCACGCTGACGTCCTCGGGCACCCGCAGCCCGCGCTGCCACAGGGCGCCCAGCAGGCCGATGGCCACCTGGTCGTTGACGGCGAACACGGCCGTGGCGCCCCGCTCGACCAGCGGTCCCGCGGCGCGGTGCCCCGCGGCGGCGGCCCAGTCACCGGGGACGACCTCCGGCACGGTGGCTCCGGCGGCGAGCAGCTCGGCGCGCCACCCGGCCTCCCGCGCCCGCGCCTCCAGCCAGGTCCGCGGCCCTCCGACGTGGTGGACCGTGGCGTGCCCGAGCTCCAGCAGGTGGCGGACGGCGAGGCGCGCACCGTGCTCCTGGTCGACGCTCGCCGACAGCGGGCCGGGGTGATCTCCACCACTCCCGGCGCCCCCGGCGCCCCCGGCGCCCCCGGCGCCCCCGGCGCCCCCGGCACCCCCGCCGCCCCGGGCCAGGGGCGCCTCGAGCGTCACCACCGGCACGCCGGCGTCCAGCGCCTCGACGGCGGCCACCGCGGCGTCGTCGGGGGCGATGACCACCAGGCCGTCCACGCCGAGGTCGCGCAGGTGGTCCACGGCGTCGCGCACCTCGCGCGGACCGACCTCCGGCAGCAGCACCACCGAGGTGGCGTAGCCCTCGGCGCGCGCCGCCTGCTCCACCCCCAGCAGGGCGCTCGTG
This sequence comes from Quadrisphaera setariae, assembly GCF_008041935.1. Lineage (NCBI taxonomy): Bacteria > Bacillati > Actinomycetota > Actinomycetes > Kineosporiales > Kineosporiaceae > Quadrisphaera > Quadrisphaera setariae. The sequence goes on along the minus strand of NZ_VKAC01000015.1, from coordinate 113,725 downwards.
GGCCCGAACTCGGCGGTGCTGGCGCTGACCAGGCCGATCGTGCGCGTCGAGCGCGTCACCAGGGCGCGCGCCGCGGTGTTGACCCGGTAGCCGAGCTCGGCGATGGCCTCCTCGACGCGGCCGCGGGTCTCCGCCCGCACGCTGGGGTGGCCGTTGACCACCCGCGACACCGTCTGCAGCGAGACGCCCGCGCGCGCGGCGACGTCCGCCATGACCGGAGCACGCACCGGGACGGGACCACCGCTGCCCGCGTCGACCGGCACCGCCACCTCCTCGCCAGCCCCGCCCGCCGCCGCTCGGCGACCCCGGACCGGGGAGGAGCGATGGTAGGGCGTGGGGGCTGGCGCGCAGCAGCGGCGCAGAGCACAGTGACGCCCATGAGCAGCACGCACGCCGAGACGCGCCGCCCGGGCCCCCCGGGGCGCGGCGCCATCCGCAAGCCCATCCTGTCCCCGGCCTCCGTGGCCCTGTTCCTGCTGTTCCTCGGCGGCACGGTCCTGGCCACGATCGTCCCCGCGGGCATCGCCCCGCCGAGCGACCTGGACGGCACCACGCTCGACCAGGCCTGGCAGGCCTTCGGCATCTCCGTGGTCGGGCTGCTGGTCATGGCGGTCGCCTCGGGCTTCCTGTACGCCCGCACCAAGGAGATCGCGATGCTCATCCTCGCGATCGCCCCCACCACCGCGGGCTTCGTGGGCGCCGTGGTGCTGCTGGCCATGCACGGCTTCGCCTCGGCGTACCCGAACGCCTACTGACCGACCGGCAGCTCGACCGACGGCCGGCGGCCGACCGCCGCCGGCCGCCCCCCGTCGTCGTCCCGGTGGTGACGAGCGGTGTCGGTGGCAGCGCCTAGCGTCACGTCCGTGAGCACCCGCACCACCCGAGCGCCCCGCGCCGAGCACCGCTGCGCGGAGTGCGGCTGGACCACCCCCCGCTGGGTGGGCCGCTGCGGGCAGTGCCAGGCGTGGGGCTCCCTGACCGAGACCGCCCCCCTGCTGTCCGCCGCGCCCCGCGGGGCCGGGGCACCCGCCCCCGCCGCCCCCGTCCGGGCGGCCCGCCGCGCCAGCGAGGTGGTGACCACCGGGCGCCTGCAGCGCCTGCGCACGGGCCTGGCCGAGGTCGACAGGGTGGTCGGCGGCGGGCTGGTGCCGGGCCAGGTGCTCCTGCTGGCCGGTGAGCCGGGCGCGGGCAAGAGCACCCTCCTCCTCGCGGTGGCCGACGCCGTCGCCGCTGCCTCCGGCCCGGGAGCGGTGGTGCTCTACGTCTCCGCCGAGGAGTCCGTGGAGCAGATCGCCGTGCGCGCGCGCCGCACCGGCGCCCGCTCGGAGTCGCTGCTGCTCGCCGACGACACCGACCTCGGCGCCGTGCTCGGCCACGTCGAGCAGCTCACCGCGTCCTCCGAGCGGCTCGCCCTGCTGGTGGTCGACTCGGTGCAGACCGTCTCCTCCTCGGAGGTGGAGGGCCGCCCCGGAGGCGTCTCGCAGGTCATGGCGGTGGCCGGGGCGCTCACCCGGCTCGCCAAGGAGCGCGGTCTGCCGGTCTGCCTGGTCGGCCAGGTCACCAAGGAGACGACCGTGGCCGGACCGCGGTCGCTGGAGCACCTCGTCGACACGACGCTGACCCTCGAGGGCGACCGCCACACGGCGCTGCGGCTGCTGCGGGCCGTGAAGAACCGCTACGGCCCGGCCGACGAGGTCGCGTGCTTCGAGCAGACCGACACCGGGCTCCGCGAGGTGCCCGACCCCAGCGCCCTCTTCCGCGGCACGCGCACCGACCCGGTGCCGGGCACCTGCACCACCATCACCGTGGAGGGTCGCCGGGCGCTGCTGGCGGAGGTGCAGGCGCTGGTCGCCCCCACGCAGGCGCCGGTGCCGCGGCGGGCCGTCTCCGGCCTCGACAGCGCGCGCACGGCCATGCTCACCGCCGTCACCGAGCGGCACGCCCGCGTGGCGGTGCACGCGAAGGAGCTCTACGTCTCCTCCGCCGGCGGCATGCGGCTGGCCGACCCGGGCGCGGACCTCGCGGTGTGCCTGGCGATCGCGTCGGCCGCCACGGACCGGGCGCTGCCGGCGGACGTCGCCGCCCTCGGCGAGGTGGCGCTGTCCGGTGACGTGCGCGCCGTGCCCATGCTCCAGGCCCGCGCCGCGGAGGCGGTGCGCCTCGGGCACACCCGCCTGCTCGTGCCTCCCGGCGCCGCCGAGCTGGTGGACGAGCGCACGCGCCGCGCCGCCCGCCTCGAGGTGGTGGGCTCGCTCGGCGAGGCCGTGCGCAGCCTGCTCCCCAGCTGACCGCTCCCGGCCTCCCGCCCCCGCCGGGGCTGGGGGCGGTCGGCGCACGGGCGGTCCCGCGCCGCCGGGACGGACCCCTCGGGCGCCTCCCCCTAGACTCCCCGCGTGGACGAGCGCGAGGAGGAAGCCCTCCTGCGGGCCACGCTGGCCGTCGTGGCCCCGGGCACGGCGCTGCGAGACGGCCTGGAGCGCATCCTGCGCGGGCGCACCGGCGCGCTCGTCGTCCTCGGGCACGACGCGACCGTCGAGCAGCTCTGCACGGGCGGCTTCAACCTCGACGTCGACTTCTCGGCCACCCGCCTGCGGGAGCTGGCGAAGATGGACGGCGCCATCGTCTGCGACCGGGCCGTGACCCGCATCGTGCGCGCCGCGGTCCAGCTGGTGCCCGACCCGTCCATCGAGACGAGCGAGTCCGGCACCCGCCACCGCACCGCCGAGCGGACCGCCAAGCAGACCGGCCTGCCAGTGGTGTCCGTGAGCGCCTCGATGAACATCGTGGCGCTCTACGTGGGCTCGCGCCGGCACGTGGTGGAGGGCTCGGACTCGATCCTCGCCCGCGCCAACCAGGCCCTGGCCACCCTGGAGCGCTACCGCTCCCGCCTCGACGAGGTCACCGGCACGCTGTCGGCCCTCGAGATCGAGGACCTGGTCACCCTGCGCGACGTCGCCAGCGTGCTGCAGCGCCTCGAGATGGTGCGCCGGATCTCCGCGGAGATCTCCGGCTACGTGGTGGAGCTGGGCGCCGACGGCCGCCTGCTCTCGCTGCAGCTCGACGAGCTGGTGAGCGGCATCGGCGGAGACCGCGAGCTGGTGGTGCGCGACTACCTCACCGGCCCGGCGGGCAGCGAGACCACCGTGCGCACCGGCCGCTCCGTGCAGGGCGTCCTGGAGGACCTGTCGGCCCTCACCGACTCGCGACTGGTGGACCTCGAGGCGCTCTCGCGGGTGCTGGGACTCCTCGGCGACGGTGACACCCTCGACTCCCCCGCCTCCCCGCGCGGCTACCGGCTGCTCTCGAAGGTGCCCCGCCTGCCCGCCGTCGTCGTCGAGAGGCTCGTCACCCACTACGACGGCCTGCAGAAGCTGCTGGCCGCCAGCACCGACGACCTCATGGGTGTCGGCGGGGTCGGGGAGCACCGGGCGCGCGCCGTCCGCGAGGGCCTCTCGCGCCTGGCCGAGTCCAGCATCCTCGAGCGCTACGTCTAGAGCGGGTGCTCCCGGCGCGGCCGGGAGATGATCGGGGCGTGACTGCTGACGGTCCTGCTGGCGGCGCGCCGGCTCACGGCTCGAGGAGCGGGGCCGTGCCCGAGCTGGTGCTCGGCCCCATGCTCCGCCACGTCGACGCCACGAGCGCGACGCTGTGGTTCGAGACGAGCGGGCCGTGCACGGTCTGCGTGGAGGTGGGCGGCGGGGTGCTGGACGCCCCCGTGACGGCATCGGGCAGCACCTGGGGCGTCCACGGGCACCACTACGCCATCCTCGTCGTGCGGGGGCTCCCGGAGGCCTCGGAGCTGCCGTACACCGTGCACCTCGCGGAACCCGTCGCGCCCGGAGCCGCCCACCCGCCCGCCGCGCGCCGGGTGTGGCCGCCGGTCAGCCCCGACGCCGAGCTGGCCGCCTTCCCCCCGAGCGCGGTGCGCACGGCGCGCTCTGACGGGAGGCTGCGCCTGGCGTTCGGCTCCTGCCGCCGCTCGGAGCCCCTGGACGCCGCCGGGGTGGCGGCCGTGGGGCCGGACGCGCTGGTGGAGCTGGCGCACCGGATGGCGTTCCCGCCGTCCGACGGGCCGGCGCTGGAGCCGCCCGACGTGCTGCTGATGCTCGGTGACCAGCTCTACGCCGACGAGCCGTCCGAGCCGATCCGCGAGCGGCTGGAGACCGCCCGCCGGGACCCCGACGTGGCCGACCACCCCGAGGTGGCCGAGGAGATCTGCACGTTCGAGGAGTACACGTGGCTGTACACCGAGAGCTGGAGCGCTCCCCCGGTGCGCTGGCTGCTCTCGACTGTGCCCACCTGCATGCTCCTGGACGACCACGACCTGCGCGACGACTGGAACACCTCCCAGGCGTGGCGCGAGGAGATGAGGCGCAAGCCCTGGTTCGACGACCGCGTGCGGGGCGCCCTGGGCAGCTACTGGGTCTACCAGCACCTCGGCAACCTCAGCCCGGCCGAGCTCGACCGCGAGCAGCTGCTGGCGGCCATCACCGCCGCTGAGGACGACGACGCGCGCAGCGCCCTCCTCGACGACTACGCCGAGCGCGCCGACGCAGAGCCCGACACCGCCCGGTGGAGCTACGTCCGCGACTTCGGCCGCACCGCCACGGACGGCACGGCCGACGACGGCACCGGCGGTGGCGTGCGGCTGGTGGCGGTGGACTGCCGCTGCTCGCGGCGCCTCGACCCGGGGAACCGCGCCATCCTCGACGACGCCGAGTGGGCGTGGGTGCAGGAGCGGGCGCAGCCGGAGGCCCCCGTCGACCACCTGCTGCTGGCCAGCACGCTGCCCGCGCTCATGGTGCCCGCCTTCTCCGACGTGGAGGCCTGGAACGAGGCCGTGGTGCGGGGGCGGTGGGGCCGGTGGCTGAGGGGGCCGGGCGAGGCGCTGCGGCAGGCGATCGACCTCGAGCACTGGGCGGCGTTCGGCACGTCCCTGCACGACCTCCTGCGGCTCCTGGCGCGCGTCGCGTCGGCCTCGAGACCACCGGCGACGGTGCTCCTGCTGTCCGGCGACGTGCACTGCAGCTACACGGCCCGGGCGCAGCTCGACGGCGTCGTCGGCAGCCCCACGGCCGTCCACCAGCTGGTGATGTCGCCGTTCCGCAACCCGCTGAAGCCCGCGCTGCGGGTGGCCAACCGCCTGGCCGACGTGCGGCCCGTCCGGGCGCTGGCGGCGCTGCTGGCCCGCTCCGCGGGGGTGGCGCGCCCGCCGGCGTCGTGGGAGGTCGAGGAGGGTCCCTGGTTCGACAACGGCGTCATGACGGTGGTGCTGGAGGGCCGCAGCGCCCGGCTGGAGGTCGACCACGTGCGCGTGGACGCCTCCGGCCGCACGCTGCGGCGCACGCACCACCGCACGCTCGTCTGACGTCGCCCGCCCTGCGCCCGACCCGCTCCCGACGCGCCGGGGCGCGGGGACGACGGAGGGCCCCGGCATCGGCCGGGGCCCTTCGTCGTCGTCCTGCTGGTCCCGCCGGTCAGCTGGGCCGACCGGCGGGCGGGGGTGTCAGCGGGTGCCGGAGCGCCGCTTGTTGTAGACGTCGAAGGCGACGGCCAGCAGCAGCACGAGGCCGCGGATGATGAACTGCCACTGCTGCCCGAGACCCAGGATGATCATGCCGTTGTTGATGACGGCGACGAGCAGACCACCGACCATGGCGCCGACGATCGTGCCGACGCCGCCGGTGACGGCGGCGCCGCCGATGAAGGCCGCCGCGATGGCGTCGAGCTCAGCGCCGGTGCCGGCGGCCGGCTGGGCGCCGTTGGTGTACGCGGAGAAGATGACGCCCGCCACACCGGCGAGGAAGCCCATGTTGACGAAGATCCAGAAGTTGACCTTCCGGACGTTGACGCCGGACAGCATCGCCGCGGACAGGTTTCCGCCGATGGCGTAGACCTGGCGCCCGAACACCGTCGACTTGGTGATGACGGCGTACGCCATGATCAGCACGGCGAGGGTGATGAGGACGATCGGCAGGCCGCGGGCGGTGGCGAGCTGGTAGGCGAACCACATGACGACGGCACCCACGACGACGATCTTCAGGAGCAGCACCGGCAGCGCCTCGACGACCTGCTGGTACTTGATGCGGGCCCGGCGGGTGCGCAGCTGCTGCGCGACGAAGCCGGCCACGGCCAGCGCCCCGATGAGCAGGGTGAAGGCGTCGTACCCGTAGCCGCCCATGAGGCCGTTGAGGTAGCCGTTGGCGAGGTTCTGGTACGACTGCGGGAAGCCCGACAGCGAGATGTTCTCCAGGACCAGGTAGTCCAGGCCGCGGAAGAGGAGCATGCCCGCCAGCGTCACGATGAACGCCGGCACGCCCACGTAGGCCACCCAGAAGCCCTGCCAGGCGCCGATGACGACGCCCACGGCGAGGCCGGCGAGCGCGGCGACCCACCACGGCTGGCCGTAGGTGATGGCGAGGCGGGCGGCCACCGCACCCACCACCGCCAGGACGGAGCCGACCGACAGGTCGATGTGCCCGGCGACGATGACGATGAGCATGCCGATGGCCAGCACCAGCACGTAGGCGTACTGCGTGACGATCGTGGAGACGTTGCGCGCGGCCAGGCTCTGGCCGTCGGTGAGCACCGCGAACAGCGCCACCACCAGCACGAAGGCGATGTAGATGCCGCTCTGGCGCAGGTTGGCCGTCAGAGCGACGAGCGGGTTGGCGCTGCCGGTCTTCGGCTGGGGCGCGCTCGGGGCGGGCGCGGTGGCCTGGGTGCTCATGCGAGGTCCTCGGGGTTCTGGCTGGAGATGGGCGAGCGCGACTGCTCGGACTGCTGGGGGGCGCCGGGGACGACGGGCGCCTCACCGGAGGTGCCCACCGTGGCCCCCCTGTCAGCCGGAGCGCCTGTGCGGACGGGAACGCGCTCGAGGGTCATGAGCTCCATGAGGCGCTCCTGGGTGGCCTGGGCGATCGGCACGTCACCGGTGATCCGGCCCTGCGACAGCGTGTAGACGCGGTCGCAGATGCCGAGCAGCTCGGGCAGCTCCGAGGAGATGACGATGACCGCCTTGCCCGCCGCCACCAGCTTGTTGATGATGACGTAGATCTCGTACTTGGCGCCCACGTCGATGCCGCGGGTCGGCTCGTCGAGGATGAGCACGTCCGGGTCGGCGAAGATCCACTTGGACAGCACGACCTTCTGCTGGTTGCCGCCCGAGAGCTTGCCGGTCACGGACATCACGGTGGGGGCCTTGATGTTCATGTCCTTGCGCGAGCGCTCGGCGACGGCGATCTCCTCCTGGGAGTTCACCAGTCCCGCACCACCGGCGAGCTTGTCCAGCGCCGCCGCGGAGACGTTGCGCTTGATGTCGTCGATGAGGTTGAGGCCGTACTTCTTGCGGTCCTCGGTGGCGTAGGCGATGCCGTGCTTGATGGCCTCGCGCACGTTCCTCGCCTGGATCAGCTGGCCGCGCTTGTAGAGGCGGCCGCCGAGGTAGCGCCCGTAGGACCGCCCGAAGATGCTCATGGCCAGCTCGGTGCGCCCGGCGCCCATGAGACCGGCGATGCCGATGACCTCACCGGCGCGCACGGACAGGCTGGCGCCCTCCACGACGAGCCGGTCCTGCGTGGCGTGGCCGACCGTCCAGTCCTCCACGCGCAGCACCTCCTCGCCGGGGTGGCTCTCGCGCTCGGGGTAGCGGCTCTCCAGGTCGCGGCCGACCATGCCGCGGATGATCCGCTCCTGCGTGACCTCGCCGGAGGCGATGTCGAGGGTCTCGATCGTCCTGCCGTCGCGGATGATCGTCGTCGACTGGGCGATCGAGATGATCTCGTTGAGCTTGTGGCTGATGATGATGCAGGTGATGCCCTCGGCCTGCAGCTGGCGCAGGAGACCGAGCAGGTGCTCGGAGTCGGTGTCGTTGAGCGCGGCCGTCGGCTCGTCGAGGATGAGCAGCTTGACGTCCTTGGTGAGCGCCTTCGCGATCTCCACGAGCTGCTGCTTGCCCACGCCCAGCTGGCCCACGGGCGTGGTGGGGTTCTCCTTGAGGCCGACGCGGCGCAGCAGCTTGCCGGCCTCGCCGTTGGCGCGGTTCCAGTCGATGAGACCGCCGCGGCCCTTGACCTCGTTGCCCAGGAAGATGTTCTCCGCGATGGAGAGGTAGGGCACCAGCGCGAGCTCCTGGTGGATGATCACGATGCCCGCGTGCTCGGACTCGTTGATCCCGCTGAAGCGCGCGACCTGGCCCTCGAACACGATGTCGCCGTCGTAGGTGCCGTGCGGGTAGACGCCCGACAGCACCTTCATGAGGGTCGACTTGCCGGCGCCGTTCTCGCCGCAGATCGCGTGGACCTCGCCCCGGCGCACCTTGAGCGTCACGTCGGAGAGGGCCTTGACGCCCGGGAAGGTCTTGGTGATGGAGCGCATCTCCAGGATGACGTCGCTGGAGGGACTGCTGCTGGTCGTCGTCACTGTGCCGCCCACCTCGTGGTGCTCCCGCCTGTTAGGCGCATGGTCAGTGCCCTGCGGCAGCCGACCGCCCCGCGCCCCCCGTGGGGAGCGCGGAGCAGCCGGCTGCGACGCGAGGTCGGGTTACTTCTGACCCTTGTCGACCTGGGCCTGCGTGTAGTAGCCGCTGTCGACGAGGACGGACTTGACGTTGTCCTTGGTGACGACGGTCGACTCGAGGAGGTACGACGGCACGACCTTCTTGCCGTTGTTGTAGTCCGTGGTGTTGTTCGCCTCCGGCTCCTTGCCGGACAGGTAGTCACCCGTGACCTTGATGGCCTCGTCGGCGAGCTTGCGCGTGTCCTTGAAGATCGTGGAGTACTGCTTGCCGTCGTTGATGAGCTTGACGTTGTCGATGTCAGCGTCCTGCCCGGTGACGATCGGGAACGCCTTGCCGCCGCTGCCGTACCCGGCGTTGGTCAGCGCGGTGATGATGCCGCGGCTCACGATGTCGGCGGGCGACAGCACCCCGTTGAGGGTGATGTTGGCGTCGGAGGAGGTGAGCAGGGTCTCCATGCGCTTCTGCGCGACGTCCGTCTTCCACTGCTGGGTGGCGATCTGGGAGATGTCCGTCTGCTTCGACGGGATCACGATGGTGCCCTTGTCGATGTACGGCTGCAGGACGGACATGGCGCCCTTGTAGAAGAAGGTCGCGTTGTTGTCGTCCAGCGAGCCGGCGAACAGCTCGACGTTCAGCGGACCGGCCGGGGCCGAGGGGTTCGGCGAGCCGTCGGCGTTGAGGAGGCCCAGGCCCGTGAGCAGGGAGTTGCCCTGCTGCACGCCGACCTTGAAGTTGTCGAACGACACGTAGAAGTCGACGTTCTCGGTGTCGCGGATCAGGCGGTCGTACGAGATGACCTTGATCCCGGCGGCGGCGGCGTCGGCGAGCTGGCTGCTCAGCGCGGTGCCGTCGATCGAGGCGACGATGAGGACCTTGTCACCGTTGTTGATCATCGTGGTGAGCTGCGACACCTGCGTGGGGATGTCGTCGTTGGCGTACTGCAGGTCGACCTTGTAGCCGAGCTTCTCCAGGCCGGCCTTGACGTTGTTGCCGTCGTCGATCCAGCGCTGAGAGGTCTGCGTGGGCATCGCGACGCCCACGGTGACGTCGGCGGGAGCAGCGCTCGTGGCGGACTCCCCGGGAGCGGTGGAGCCGGCGCCGCCACCACCGCAGGCCGACAGGCCCAGGGCCAGGGCTGCTCCGACGGCCACGAGTGCGAAACGCTTGTTCACGCGGTACCTCTCTGTCGTTCGAGGCCCACCCGTGCTCCAGCGCCCGGGCGTGGCCTTCGCACCGCACCTCGAGGGCGCGGTGAGCGCTCGGAGGCGGCTGGCGGGGCGTGTCTGCTGCACCGCGCCTGCGTCTCCTGCGCGGGGTCGATTGTGAACGCTCTCAGCCCCAGGCGGTCAAGGGTGGAGAGCCCGTCGGGTGGTCACGATCCGGTCACGTCCGTCGCGGACGACGCGATCTGCAGCACCGCGCCCCGGGAGCGGGCGGGGTCGGGCGGCCGCGCAGCCGGCGGCGGGAGAGCATGGGGCGTGCCACGACCGCGGGCTGCAGCCCTCCCCGCAGCCGACCGCGACCACGGAGCCCTGGTCGCCGCGGTGCTCCGCTGGTACGCCGACAACGCCCGTGACCTGCCCTGGCGCCACCCGGGGGCACCCGAGGAAGTCGCTTGGCCCGTGCTGGTCAGCGAGGTGATGCTGCAGCAGACGCCCGTGGCCCGCGTCGAGCCGGTGTGGCGCGCGTGGCTGGAGCGGTGGCCCAGCCCGGCGGCCCTCGCCGCGGAGGCCGCGGGCGAGGCCGTGCGGGCGTGGGGCCGTCTGGGGTACCCCCGTCGGGCGCTGCGCCTGCACGCGGCCGCGGTCGCCGTCGTCGAGCGCCACGGCGGGAGGGTGCCCTCGGACCCGCAGGCGCTGTTAGCGCTCCCAGGGGTGGGTTCCTACACCGCGGCGGCGGTGGGGGCGTTCGCCTTCGGGCAGCGGGTGGCGGTGGTGGACACCAACGTCCGCCGGGTGCTGGCCCGCGCCGTGCAGGGCCGCGCCCAGCCCGCGCCGGCGCTGACGGCCGCAGAGACGGCCCTGGCGGTCGAGGTGCTGCCCGAGGCGCCAGCAGGCGACTCCCGCCTGCCGGCGCGCTGGTCGGTGGCCGTGATGGAGCTGGGGGCGCTCGTGTGCACCGCGAGGGCACCGCGGTGCGGCGCCTGCCCGGTGGCGGACCTGTGCGCGTGGCAGCGCGCCGGTGCGCCGCCCGACGACGGCCCGGCCAGGCGCGGCCAGGCGTGGCACGGCACCGACCGGCAGGTGCGCGGGCGGCTCCTGGCCCTCCTCAGGGACGCTCCCGGTCCCCTGGACGGCCCGGCGCTGTCGGCCGCGTGGGACGACGACGAGCAGCGCGAGCGCTGCCTCGCGTCGCTCGCGGAGGACGGCCTCGTGGTGCCCTCCGGCGGCGGCTGGTCGCTGCCGCTCTGACGCCGCCCCGCGCCTGGGCGCTTCGCACCCCCGGTGCGCACGAGGACGGGACGGGCTCAGCGCAGGTGGAGCAGCATCCGGGTGTTGCCGAGGGTGTTGGGCTTCACGCGCGCGAGGTCGAGGAACTCCGCCACGCCGTCGTCGTGGGAGCGCAGCAGCTCCGCGTACACCTCTGGCGCCACGGGCGTGCCCTCGATCACCTCGAAGCCCAGGCGGGCGAAGAAGGGCACCTCGAAGGTCAGGCAGAACACGCGCGAGACGCCGGTCTCCCGCGCGTCGTCGAGGAGCGCCTCCACGATGGCGGAGCCCACTCCGAGGCCCCGGGCGGAGGACGCCACCGCGAGGGTGCGCACCTCGGCGAGGTCCTCCCACATGACGTGCAGGGCTCCGCACCCCACGACGTCGCCGTCCAGTTCGGCCACCCGCATCTCGGGCACGGACTCGTAGCTGGCCACCGCGTGCTTGGCCACGAGCACCCCTCGCTCCGCGAGCGGGGCGGTGAGGGCGCGCACCGCGCGGACGTCGGTGGCCCGGGCCCGGCGGACGAGCACCCGGGACGACGGAGGACCAGCCGCAGCAGCGGCACCGGCGCTGCCGGGGGTGCCAGGGGCGCCGGGGGCGAGGTCGGGCACCACCCCATCGTGCCCGATGCAGTCCGGGCCGCGACGAGCAGGAGCCCCCGACCCTGGTGGGTCGGGGGCTCCTGCTCGGCCCAGGGGCTCAGTCCCCGCGGCGAGCCAGCGTCAGGACGCGTCGTCCTTGGTCAGGCTCGGCGGGGAGGACGGCGGCACCGCCCCGGAGGAGGCACCGACGGCGGCCACCTCGGGGATGGGCGACTTGCGGGTGCCCTGGAAGGTGAACCGCGCGGCCGGGCCCTCGCCCTCGACGTCCACGAGGACGATCTCGCCGGCCGTCAGCTCGCCGTAGAGGATCTTCTCGGACAGCGCGTCCTCGATCTCGCGCTGGATGGTGCGGCGCAGCGGGCGCGCACCGAGCACGGGGTCGTAGCCGCGGACGGCGAGCAGGTCCTTGGCGGGCTGGGTCAGCTCCAGGCCCATGTCGCGGTCCTTCATGCGCAGGTCGACCTTGGCGATCATCAGGTCGACGATCTGGATGATCTCCTCCTGCGTGAGCTGGGGGAAGACCACCACGTCGTCGACGCGGTTGAGGAACTCCGGGCGGAAGTGCGTCTTGAGCTCCTCGTTGACCTTGATCTTCATGCGGTCGTACGAGGTGGACAGGTCGCCGCCGGCCTGGAAGCCCATCTGCAGGCCCTTGGCGATGTCCCGGGTGCCCAGGTTCGTCGTCATGATGATCACGGTGTTCTTGAAGTCGACCGTGCGGCCCTGGGAGTCGGTGAGCCGACCGTCCTCGAGGATCTGCAGCAGCGAGTTGAAGATGTCGGCGTGGGCCTTCTCCACCTCGTCGAACAGGACCACCGAGAACGGGCGCCGCCGCACCTTCTCCGTGAGCTGGCCGCCCTCCTCGTACCCGACGTAGCCGGGGGGCGAGCCGAACAGACGCGACACGGTGTGCTTCTCGGAGAACTCGCTCATGTCCAGCTGGATGAGCGCGTCCTCCTCGCCGAAGAGGAACTCCGCCAGGGCCTTGGCCAGCTCGGTCTTACCGACACCGGTGGGGCCGGCGAAGATGAACGAGCCGCCGGGGCGCTTGGGGTCCTTCAGACCGGCGCGGGTGCGCCGGATCGCCTGGGACAGCGCCTTGATGGCGTCGTTCTGGCCGATGACGCGGTGGTGGAGCTCGGCCTCCATGTTGAGCAGGCGGCTGGACTCCTCCTCGGTCAGGCGGACCAGCGGGATGCCGGTGGCCGTGGCGAGGACCTCGGCGATCAGCTCCTCGTCGACCTCGGCGACCACGTCCATGTCGCCGGCCTTCCACTGCTTCTCGCGCTCGGCCTTGGCCGCCAGCAGCTTCTTCTCGGAGTCGCGCAGGGAGGCGGCCTTCTCGAAGTCCTGCGCGTCGATCGCGCTCTCCTTCTCGCGCCGCACCTCGGCGATCTTCTCGTCGAACTCGCGCAGGTCCGGCGGAGCCGTCATGCGGCGGATGCGCAGGCGCGCGCCCGCCTCGTCGATGAGGTCGATCGCCTTGTCCGGCAGGTAGCGGTCGTTGACGTACCGGTCGGCCAGGGTGGCGGCGGCCACGAGGGCGCCGTCGGTGATGGAGACGCGGTGGTGCGCCTCGTAGCGGTCGCGCAGGCCCTTGAGGATCTCGATGGCGTGGGCCAGGTTCGGCTCGGCCACGAGGATCGGCTGGAAGCGGCGCTCCAGCGCCGGGTCCTTCTCGATGTGCTTGCGGTACTCGTCGAGCGTGGTGGCGCCGATGGTCTGCAGCTCACCGCGGGCCAGCATCGGCTTGAGGATGCTGGCGGCGTCGATCGCGCCCTCGGCCGCACCCGCACCGACGAGGGTGTGGATCTCGTCGATGAACAGGATGATGTCGCCGCGGGTGCGGATCTCCTTGAGCACCTTCTTGAGGCGCTCCTCGAAGTCACCGCGGTAGCGGCTGCCGGCCACCAGCGCGCCGAGGTCGAGGGTGTAGAGCTGCTTGTCCTTCAGCGTCTCGGGCACCTCGCCGCGGACGATGGACTGCGCCAGGCCCTCGACGACGGCGGTCTTGCCGACGCCGGGCTCGCCGATGAGGACGGGGTTGTTCTTGGTGCGGCGGGAGAGCACCTGCATGACGCGCTCCACCTCCTTGCCGCGGCCGATCACCGGGTCGAGCTTGCCCTCGCGGGCGGCCTGGGTGAGGTTGCGGCCGAACTGGTCGAGGACCAGCGAGCCCGACGGGGTGCCCTCCTGGGGACCGCCGGCGGTGGCGGGCTCCTTGCCCTGGTAGCCGGACAGCAGCTGCAGCACCTGCTGGCGCACGCGGTTGAGGTCGGCGCCGAGCTTGACGAGGACCTGGGCGGCGACGCCCTCGCCCTCGCGGATCAGCCCGAGCAGGATGTGCTCGGTGCCGATGTAGTTGTGGCCGAGCTGCAGCGCCTCGCGCAGCGACAGCTCGAGGACCTTCTTGGCGCGCGGCGTGAAGGGGATGTGACCGGAGGGGGCCTGCTGGCCCTGGCCGATGATCTCCTGCACCTGCTCGCGCACGGAGTCGAGGGAGATGCCGAGGGACTCCATCGCCTTGGCGGCGACGCCCTCACCCTCGTGGATCAGCCCGAGCAGGATGTGCTCGGTGCCGATGTAGTTGTGGTTGAGCATCCTGGCCTCTTCCTGAGCCAGGACGACGACGCGGCGGGCGCGGTCGGTGAACCTCTCGAACATGGTGCGCTCCTCGCGAGCGTGGGCGGTGCGGAACCCCGCTCACCGGCTGCCACCGGTGGGCCGGACGACCTCACTGACCCTGACGATGCTATCCCCGGGGTGCGACGGCGGTGGGGGCTCGCGCCCCGCACCTGGTCGGCCCGGAGGGGGAGGACCGGGTCGGCCTCCCGTCACAGGGAGCAACGCTCCCAGGTCAGAGGGGTGTTCCGCGGGAGGGCGCTCCGGCTGTTCGCTGGTGGCGGACGGGGGCGCAGGTCAAGACCGCCGACCGCGCTGCCGAAGATCCACCCGTGGAGCCCCCGTCACACCCCGCGCGGCCGCGCACGACCGCTCCGCTGCGGCGCCGCCCGCTGCGCGCCCTGGAGACGGCGATGGTCGGCCTGGGCGTGGTCACCGGCCTGGCGTTCCCGCCGGTGGTGGCCCTGACCGGCACCGCGCCCTGGTCCGCCGTCTCCGCGCCGGGCTTCGTCGTGGTGTGCGTGGCCGCCGGGGTGGCCGTCGGCGCGGCGAACGCCGGCCTGGTCCGGCTCGTGCTCGTCCGGCACCTGCGCGCGCTCGGCGTCCAGGTGCGCCTGGTCGAGCAGGCGGCCGGGTGGGCCACCACCACGGGGGACGACGCACCGCTGCACGCCGCGGACCTGCGCCTGCCCGAGCACGCCGACGACGCCCTCGGCACGGTGCCGGCCTCGCTCAACGCCCTCGTGGGCACCGTGGCGCGCGGGGTGCGCGAGCGCGCCCGGCTGGAGGCCGAGCTGCGCCACCGGGCGACGCACGACGCGCTGACGGGCCTGGCCCGGCGCGGCCACCTCGTCGACCTGCTGGACCGGGCCCTCGCCGACGCCGCGGCGCCGCGACCCGCCGTGCTGTTCGTGGACCTGGACGACTTCAAGGCGGTCAACGACGTCCACGGGCACCACGCCGGTGACGCGGTGCTGCGGGCCGTCGCCGAGCGCCTCCACGACGTCCTCGCCCCCGGCGACGTCCCCTCCCGCTTCGGCGGAGACGAGTTCGTGGTGCTCGTCGCCGACGGCGACCTCGAGCGCGCCCGCGACGCGGTGGCCCGGGTCTGGGAGCGCCCGGTGCACGTGGCCGGGGCTGCGCTCGCGGTCGCCGGCAGCTGCGGCGGCGTGCGGGCGCGGCCCGGAGAGCTGTCGGCGGACGCCGTCCTGCAGCGCGCCGACGCGCGGATGTACGCCTGCAAGCAGGCGCGGCGGCAGGGGGCTCAGGCGCCGGTGGCCGCCCGGTAGGCCTCGACCACCGCGGCCGGCACCCGGCCGCGCTCGTTCACGGTGTGGCCGTTCTCGCGCGCCCACGCGCGCACCGCGGCCACGTCAGCGCCCCCGGCCGCACCGGAGGTGCCGGCGCCGGAGGTGGCGCGGGCGCGGCGGCCCGCCGTCGTCCGGCGGGCGTGCCCCACCCAGACGGCGAGGTCGTCGCGCAGGCGCGCGGCGTGCTCGGCGGACAGGTCGATCTCGTAGTCGGTGCCGTCCAGGGAGAAGGAGACGGTCTCCTCGGCGGGGCCGCCGTCGAGGTCGTCGACGAGCACCACCTGCAGCGTCTGCGCCACCTCAGCGCACCTCTCCCCGCACCACCGCGGGAGCGGAGGACGACGACGCGCGCTCGCCGGCCTCGCGCTCCGCCGCCTCGCGCTGGGCCTGGGCGCGCTGGGCGTCCTCGCGGTCGAGGGCCGCCATCGCCTCGCGCTCGCTGCGGTCGGCCCGCAGCACGGCGCGCATGACGAACCAGAACAGCAGGGCCACCCCGACGGGGGGCGTCAGCGCGGCGATCGCGGCCATCACGACACGAACGGTACCCCGCTCGGCGCCAGCTCCCCGCCCCTCAGGCCTCCGGCTTGACCAGCGGGAAGAGGATGGTCTCGCGGATGCCGAGGCCCGTGAGCGCCATGAGCAGCCGGTCGATGCCCATCCCCACACCACCGGCGGGGGGCATGCCCACCTCCATGGCGCGCAGGAAGTCCTCGTCGACGGGCATGGCCTCGTCGTCGCCGGCGGCGCCCAGGCGGGCCTGCGCCTCGAGGCGCTCGCGCTGGACCACCGGGTCGTTGAGCTCGGAGTAGCCGGTGGCCAGCTCGAAGCCGCGCACGTAGAGGTCCCACTTCTCCACCACGCCGGGCACCGAGCGGTGCGACTTGGTGAGGGGGGAGGTCTCGAGCGGGAAGTCGCGCACGAAGGTGGGCGCGACCAGGTGGTCGCCCACGAGGTGCTCCCACAGCTCCTCGACGAGCTTGCCCGCGGAGGCGGTGGGCGCCACGCCCACGCCGAGGCGCTCGGCGCGCTCCACCAGCACCGAGCGGGGGGTCTCCGGGGTGATCGGCTCGCCCAGCGCCTCGGACAGCGAGGGGTACATCGACAGCTGCGCCCAGGTGCCGCCGAGCTCGTACTGGGTGCCGTCGGCCAGGAGCGCGGTGGTCGAGCCGAGGGCGTCGCGGGCCGCGGTCTGGATGAGCTCGCGGGTGCGGTCGGCCATGACGTCGTAGTCGGCGTAGGCCTCGTAGAACTCGAGCATCGCGAACTCCGGGGAGTGCGAGGAGTCGGCGCCCTCGTTGCGGAAGTTCCGGTTGATCTCGAAGGCGCGGTCCAGGCCGCCCACCACGGCGCGCTTGAGGAAGAGCTCCGGCGCGATGCGCAGGTACAGCTCGATGTCGAAGGCGTTGGAGTGCGTGACGAAGGGCCGCGCCGCGGCGCCGCCGTGCAGCGTCTGCAGCATCGGGGTCTCGAGCTCGAGGTAGCCCAAGCCGTCGAACGTCGAGCGCAGCGAGCGGACGACGGCGGCGCGCGTGCGGACCACCGCCCGCGCCTCGGGCCGGACGATGAGGTCGACGTAGCGCTGGCGCACCCGGACCTCCTCGCTGGTCTCCTTGTGGAGCACCGGCAGCGGCCGGAGGGCCTTGGTGGCCATCGCCCAGGAGGTGGCCATGACGCTCAGCTCGCCGCGCTTGGACTGCACCACGCGCCCGGTGGCGGAGACGACGTCGCCCAGGTCGACGTCGGACTTCCACGCCGCGAGCGCGTCGGCGCCGACCTCGGCGAGGCTGAGCATCACCTGCAGGCGCGTGCCGTCACCGTCCTGCAGGGTGGCGAAGGCGAGCTTGCCGGTGCCGCGCTGGAAGACCACGCGGCCCGCCACGGAGACGACGACGTCGGTCTCCTCCCCGTCGGCCAGCCCGGCGTGCGCCGCGCGGACCTGCGCCAGCGACGCGGTGCGCGGCACCGAGACGGGGTAGGGCTCCACGCCCGCGTCGAGCAGGCGCTGCCGCTTCTCGCGCCGCACCCGCAGCTGCTCGGGCAGCTGGTCCGCCGCCAGCTCGTCCTGCACCGCTGCTGCGGCGTCGTCGGCGGGGTGGGGGGCGGGCGGGACCTCGGGCACGGTCCCCGAGGGTATCCGGATCTCCCGGACCCGGCCCGGGGCTCCCGCCGCGGCCCGCGGCGTGCTGGGATCAGGTGGTGGCGAACTCCCCCCTCGACACCCCCGACGACGTGCCCGAGGCCGACGACGAGGCGCGGCGCACCTCCTTCGGCACCCTCGTCGACGCCGAGCGGTACGACCGCCTGCGCCCGGACCACCCCGACGACGCCGTGCACTGGCTGACGGGGTCCCCCGAGGAGCCGCTCGACGTGCTCGACCTCGCGGCGGGCACCGGCAAGGTCTCCCGCACCCTGGCCCGCCGCGGGCACCGCGTGGTGGCCGTCGACCCCAGCGACGGGATGCTCTCGGTGCTGCGCCACTGGCTGGCCGAGTCGCCGAGGGCGCAGGTGCGGGCCGTGGCGGGCACCGCCGAGCACGTCCCGCTGCCGGACGCCTCGGTCGACGCCGTCGTGGTCGGCCAGGCGTGGCACTGGCTGCGCCCCGCGGCCGCCGCGGCCGAGGTGGCCCGGGTGCTGCGCCCGGGCGGGGTGCTGGGGCTGGCGTGGGTGGTGCGCGACGTGTCGGTCGGCTGGGCCGCGGAGCTGGAGGCGCTGTTCGGCGGCGAGGGCCTCGGCGAGGCCACCGGCGCCGACGAGGCGGCGCCGGGCGCGCACGCCCGCGACCTCGCCGACGCCGGCTGGTGGCCGCGGGTCCCGCTGCGGGGCGCGCAGCGGGAGCGCGCGTCGTTCCCGGCCGTGCAGCGGCTGGCCTCCGCCGACGACGTCGTCGCGCTGGCCTCGACCTACTCGGGGCTGGCCGTCAGCCGCCGGCGGGAGGGCCTGCTGGCGCGGGTGCGGGAGCTCGCCGAGGGGGCGGCCGGACCCGACGGCTCGGTGCTGCTGCCCCAGGTCTGCCACTGCTTCCGCTACCGCCTCCCCTGACACGGGGTGGGGCGGGGCGGTGGCGTCAGCGGGCGGCGCCCACCACCAGCGGGAGGTTGTCGATGAGCCGGGTGGGCCCGACCTTCGCCGCCACGGCCAG
Source organism: Quadrisphaera setariae (assembly GCF_008041935.1). Taxonomy (NCBI): domain Bacteria; kingdom Bacillati; phylum Actinomycetota; class Actinomycetes; order Kineosporiales; family Kineosporiaceae; genus Quadrisphaera; species Quadrisphaera setariae. The sequence continues at coordinate 95,102 of NZ_VKAC01000015.1, read as the reverse complement.
CAGCGCCGGCCCGCGGAAGTGCTCGGGCACGTCGTCCAGGGTGTCCGGGTCGACCAGGGCCAGGTAGTCGACGCGCGCCAGGGGCTCGCCCACCAGCACGTCCCGCGCCGCGCGGCGCACCGCGCTGGCCCCCTCAGGCGCCGCCGCCTCCCCCGCGCGCAGAGCGCGCGACAGCACCAGGGCCACCTCGCGGTCCAGCGGGGACAGGTGCGCGTTGCGGCTGGACAGCGCCAGGCCGTCGTCGTCGCGCACGGTCGGCACGGCCACCACCTCCACGCCGAGGTCGAGGTCGCGCACCATCCGCCGCACCAGCAGCAGCTGCTGGGCGTCCTTCTGGCCGAAGAGCGCGACGTCGGGGCGGACCAGGTGCATGAGCTTCGCGACGACGGTCAGCACGCCGTCGAAGTGCCCGGGGCGCGAGGCCCCCTCGAGCACCGTCCCGAGCTGCCCGGAGGAGACCCGGACCGCCGGGTCGCCGTCGGGGTAGACGACGTCCGGGGAGGGCGCGAAGACGACGTCGGCGCCCACCCGGCCCAGCAGCTCCAGGTCGGCGTCGAGGGTGCGCGGGTAGCGGGCGAGGTCGGCGCCGGCCCCGAACTGCAGCGGGTTGAGGAAGATCGTGACGACGACGCTGGCGGCGCGCTCACGGGCGGCCTCCACGAGCGAGGCGTGCCCGGCGTGCAGGGCGCCCATGGTCATGACGACGGCGAGGGGCCCGGGCAGCTCGGCGCGCGCCGCTGCCAGCTCGGCGCGCGTGCGCACCAGCCGCGGCGGGGCGGGCTGCGCGGAGCTCGGGGAGGTGGCGGTCACGAGGGGTCTCCGCTCTGCAGGGCGCTGTCGACGTCGTCGGCCGGGGGGCCGGTGAGGCGCCCGCCGGCGCGGGCGCGGGCCGCCGTGGCGCGGGCGAGCGCGAGGTGGGCGGCGGGCACGTCGGGGCCCACAAGGCCCTCGGCGGCCGCACGGGCCAGGACGGCGCGGTGGGCGGTGAGCGTGCCCGCGTCACCGCGGGCCACCGGGCCGGTGAGGGCGTCGTCCCCGGAGCGCAGGGCGCCGTCGAGCGCGGCGTGCAGCAGCGGGCCGAGCACGCGGTCCGTGCGCTCCAGGCCGGCGGCGCGCAGCACCTCGGCGGCCTGGGCGACCAGCGTCACGAGGTGGTTGCTGCCGTGGGAGAGGGCCGCGTGGTAGAGCGCCCGGTCGGCCTCGTCCACCACCACCGGCTCCGCACCGACCTCCACGACCAGCGCCTGCGCCACCGGCAGCACCGGGGCCGGCGCGGTCACCCCGACCACGGCGTCGGTGAGGCGCACGAGGTCGAGGCTGGTGCCGGTGAAGGTCATGGCGGGGTGCAGCGCCAGCGGGATGCCGCCGGCGGCGCGCGCCGGCTCGAGCACCCCGGTGCCGTGACGACCGCTGGTGTGGACCACCAGCTGCCCCGCCTGCCAGCTGCCCGTCGCCGCGAGGCCCGCCACGAGGTCGGCGAGGGCGTCGTCGGGGACGGCCAGCAGCACCAGCTCCGCCCGCTCCACCACCTGCGGCACCGGGAGCACCGGCACGCCGGGCAGGAGGGTGGCCGCGCGCTCGAGGCTGGCCTCCGAGACCGCCGACACCCCCACCACGGCGTGCCCCGCGGCGCGCAGGGCGGCGCCCAGCACCGCGCCCACGCGGCCGGCCCCCACCACGCCGACGCCCAGGCGTCCCGGGGCGGGCCGTCTCCGGGCGCGGCGACCTGCGTCGTCGTCCTCCAGCACGCGGGGAGCGTACGTGCGGCGGCGCAGCGGCAGCTCGGCGCCCGCGCCCGACCGGGTGCGCCCCGGGGCCACCACAGGTCCTTCGCCGGTCCGTCGCGGGTCCGTCGCGGGTCCGTCGCGGGTCCGTCAGAGGAGGAGCGGCACCCGGGCGGCTAGGGTCGCCGACGTGGGACGGCACGAGCGCGTGGCCGAGCTGGCGCGCCTGGACGTCGAGGGCCTCGTGGTGGCCGACGTGGGCTGCGGCAGCGGCCGGACGGTGCGCGCGCTGCTCGACCCCGCGCCCGGCGCGCACGCCCCGCGGCTGGTCCACGCGCTCGACCACGTCTCCGCCCTCGACGACGACCTCCTGGCCGACGCCCGCGTGCGCAGCCGCATCACCGACCTCGACGGACCGCTGCCCTGGCGCGACGGCGAGCTGGACCGCCTCGTCTCCCTCAACACCGCCGAGCACCTCGGCGACCCGGTGGCGCACCTCGCGGAGGTCCACCGCGTGCTGCGCCCCGGGGGGCTGTGCGTGCTGGCGCACTCCGACTGGGACACCGCCCTGTTCACCAGCACCGACGACCAGCTGACCCGCACCCTGGTGGACAGGTTCACCGCGGCGGCGCTCGGCCCCGGCCGCTCCGACGGCTTCATGGGCCGCAAGCTGCTGGCGCTCGCGGCGACGGCGGTCCGCCGCGGGTCGGGCTGGACCGTGGAGGCCGCGACCTCGTGGGCCGACCCCCACCGCCGCTTCGACGACGGGTCGCTGGCGTGGAAGGTGGCCACCGGCGTGCTGGCGTCCGCCCAGGACGACCCGGTGCTCGCCGCCCGGGCCTCCGGGTGGATGGAGGAGCTGCGCGCGCTGGCAGCGGCGGGCCAGTTCCTCTTCACCGTCACGGACGTCGCCGTGGTGCTCCGCCGGGACTGACCCGGGACCGGTCGGGGGCTGACCGGGCGACGGCGGCTCAGCCGGGCTGCTCCATCCAGCGCTCCGGGCCCGCCACCGCGCGGGCGGTGCGGGCGCGCTGCGCCTGCTCGTCGAGCAGGGCCACCGCCTGCTCCGCGGACAGGTGCTCCGCGCGGGGCCTCACCGGACCCGGGGTGGAGTGCAGCGCGAGGGTCGCCAGGCCGAGGCGCCGCTGCAGCGGGCCCTGCTCGACGGCCAGCGACTGGGTGCGCTCGTGCGGCACGACGTCGAGCTCGCGCCGCAGGCGGCCGCGGCGCAGCAGCAGGGCGTGCTCGGTGACCAGCGCCCCGCGGCGCCGCCACGAGACGAGGTCCACCCAGCGGGCCGCGGGCGGCGCCACCAGCCAGCCGCCCTCGGCGGCCGTGCCCCGCAGGCCCGCCTCCAGGCCGTGGGGGCCGAGGTCGTCGTGCAGGGCCGGCAGCACCAGCGCGAGCACGGTGCCGGCCTCCGCGGCGGTCGCCACCGGCAGCAGCGTGCTCGCCGACTGGCTCTCCTGCCCCTCCCCCGCGAACCCCGCGACGTTGACGTGCACCCGCCACCACCCGAAGACCCGCCACAGCAGGGGCTGGGTCAGCCGCACGGCCTGCACGCGCCCCGGAGGCACGGTCTGGGTGCGGCTCTCCAGCAGCCCTGACCGCAGGCGCACCCCGTCCGGGGACGTCGCGACGCGCCAGTTGGCGCCCTTCGACAGCGCCGTCCAGAGGCTGCCGGCCAGGCCCAGCAGGGGGGCCGCCGCGCCGAAGAGCACGCCCACCTCGCGGGTGGTCACCGCCCCCACCACCACGCCGACCAGGACGACGCCGAGCGCGACCGCCGCCCCCGACAGCGCGACGGAGGCCGCCACCCGCCCGAACGGCACCTCCACCAGCTGCTGCTCGGGCGCCTCCGGCGCGGCGTCGCCCTCGAAGTCCAGGCCCGCCGAGCGGGCCAGCAGGAGGTTGCGCAGGCGCTGCGCGTCGGCCTCGCGCAGGTAGGCCAGCCGCACCTGGGACCCGGCGCCGCCGGCCACCTCCACGCGCAGCTCGGCGAACCCGAGCAGCCGCGCCACGAGCGGCTGCACGACGTCCACCGCCTGCAGCCGGTCCAGGCGCGCCACCCGCTGGCGCTTGGCGATGACGCCGCTGTGCAGGCGCACCGCCTCGTCGTCCACCGTGAAGCGGGTCGCCCGCCACGACAGCGCGGAGGCGGCCACGGCCACCACGACGCACCCCACCAGCGCCGCCACCGCGATGAGCAGCTCCAGGTGGCCGGGCAGCTCCTCGCCGTTCACCGCGCTGCGGCCGCGCTCCTGGGCGTAGAGGAACAGCAGCACCACGAGCACGCGCCAGCTGCGGAGCACCGGCGTGACCGGGTGGAGGCGCTCCCAGCGCTGCGCGGGCGCGCCCGCGCCGGGGACGACGGGAGCGGTCCCCGGCAGCGCGGTGGGGTCGGGCGTCGCTCCGCCCGGAGCCTCGGTCACAAGCCGGCCAGACGTGCCTCGCCGCGGCGGGAGAGCCTGTCGCGCAGCCGCGAGGCCTCCTCCGGCCGCAGGCCCGGGATGGTGGCGTCGCTGCTGGCCGAGGCCGTGTGGAGCTGCACCGTGGCGATGCCCAGCCACCGCTCGAGGGGACCGGCGGAGACGTCCACGTACTGCATCCGCCCGTAGGGGACCACCACCAGCGAGCGGAAGAGGATGCCGCGGCGCACGAGGAGGTCGTCCTCGCGCTCGGCGTACCCGATGGCCCGCACCTGGCGGCCGGCGAGCCACCACTGCCAGCCCTCCAGCGCGAGGAGGGCCGCACCGCCGACCAGCCACCACGGCGACCACAGCAGGACCGCTCCCGCCACGACGACCGCCAGCCCGACCACCGCGCCCACCGCCGTCACCAGGCGCCGCGCGAGGACCAGCCGGTCCGACACCGGCGTCCACTCCACGTCGGGCAGGTCGAAGGGGGTGCTCACGGCCTCAGCGTCCCCCCGGGGCACCCGCGGGCGCCAGGCGGGTCCCCGCCCAGGGGAGTCGTCCGGCGCCCGCCCGCGGTCCGCCTCAGGCGGCCGGGGCGGCGGCGCGCAGGGAGCCGGTGTCCGGGCCGGTGCCCACGGCCCACAGGCGCTTCAGCTGCGCGATCTCCAGGGCGCGCTGCTCGGGGGCGACCTCCGAGGCGGGCGGGCCGACGTGCACGGCGACCTCACCGGTGCTGGCCGCCACGTGCACGACGACCTCCGGACGGGCCTCGGCGGCGGAGGCCGCCGGGACGGCGGCGTCGGCGTCGCGCTCGAGGGCGTGCTCCGCGCGCTGCGACGGGATGATCATCGGCAGCTGGAGCACGGTGGCCTCCTCGCGCTCCGCGGCGCGCACCACGTCGACGACCTCGGCGTCAGCGGCGGAGCAGGTGTCGTCGTCAGCGGCGGCGGCCGGCGCCACGGGGGCCAGGGCGAGCGCGCGGAAGGCGGCGGGCGAGGGCTCCTCCACGTCGACAGCGGGGTCCAGGCGGACGTCGAACGGGACGGCGCCATCGGAGGGAGCGGTCGAGCAGACCTGCTCGAGGCCGGCGACGTGGCGGCCGCGGACCCGGCCGAGGCGCGCGCGGTGGCGGGCGCGCAGGCCTGAGAGCGTCAGCGGCACGCCGGCGGCGGCGAGGCCCGCCACGCCGAGGGCGGGGTTCTGGGCGGTGGCGGCGACGGCGGCGACGACGCAGCCGGCGAGGGCGCCCACGGGGACCGTGGTGGCGGTGATGAGGCTGCGCGCGGCCCAGGTCAGGGGGGCGGTGGAAGCGCGGTGGCGGGCGGTGGAGGCCATGCGTGAAACATAGGTCTCGCAAGCCCCGCAAGGCTCACGACACGCCATGCGTCACTGAAATCTCATCAGTCACACTCGCCACGCGCTCGGGCGCGTCGCCCGCAGACCGCACCGGGCCCCCTCCTCGACCGTCGAGGAGGGGGCCCGGCGGACGGGGTCAGCCGTCGATGAGGCCCTTGTCCTGCAGGTAGGTCTTGGCGACCGCCTCGGGCAGCTGCCGCTCGCCGTCGACCTGGCCGTTGAGGGCCTTGAGGTCGGCCGTGGTGAGCACCGAGGCCAGCTTGTTGAGCGCCTCGGTGACCTTGGTGTCGCTGGCGACGTCCTTGCTGACGGCGGGCACGAGGTTGTCGGCGAGCTGCAGCTTCTTGTCGTCGTCGAGCACCACGAGCCCGAACTGCTCCAGCGTGCCGTCCGTGGTCGCGACGAGCCCGAGCTGGCTCTCGCCCTTCTGCACGGACTGCTTCACCGCCGGGGTGTCGAAGCCGAGCGGCAGCAGGTTGCCGACCTTGATCCCGTAGGTGCTCTCCAGGCCCGGCTGGCAGAACGGCCGCGTCGGGCACTCCTCCGTGGCTGCGAGCGTGACGGGCTGCCCGAGGGCGCCGAGGTCGGACAGGGTCTTGAGGTTGTTCTCGGTCGCGTACTTCTGCGTGACGGCGAACGCGTTCTGGTCGGCCGCCTGCGCCGGGTCGAGCAGGGTGACGCCCTGCGCCTGCGCCAGCGGCTGCGCCGCGGCGACGGTGGCGGCGGCGTCGTTGGTGGCGATGGGCGGCGCGTCCTTGCCGTTCTTCTGCTGGTTGAGGTACTCGGCGAGGGTGGCGGCGTACTCGGGGACGACGTCGATCTCGCCCGAGGCGAGCTGGCCGAAGTAGACCTCGCGGTTGCTCGCCGTGACGATGCTGGTCTTGTACCCGGCGCCCTGCAGCAGCTGGGCGTACAGCTGCTCCATGATCGCTGCTTCGGTGAAGTCGGGGCCGCCGACGACGACGGCCTGCGTGGAGCCGCCGCTGGACGTGGCGTCGCTGGAGGCGGCGCCGCCGGACTGGACGCTGTCGGCAGCGCAGGAGCTCAGGGCGAGCACGGCGCCAGCCAGTCCGGCGATGAGGAGGGATGCGCGGGTGCGCCTGCGGAACGAGGTCACGGGGACCGCCTTCTGTGTCCCGCGGCCCGGTCCGAGCCGCGCGTGTCGGGCGGGAGCCGTCACGTCGGCCGTCGCGGCGCGGGAGCGCCGCGGCCGGCCCGGCCACCGCGGCCCGTGCGGTGCTGCGTGCACGGGATGCTCGGCATGCAACCCCATGAGCGCGGTGAACGCGCTCCGGGGGGCGGTCACGATGTCGTAACGGCTCCCGCGCCCCCCGAAGAGCCCACCCGCCCGGAGCGCTTCCGGGCGGCGCGGCGCGCCCGCGCCACGGGGTCGGCGCGGCGCCCGGCCCAGGCCAGCCCGTACTCGACCGCCAGGGCGAAGGCGGCGATGAGGAGGGTGCCGGCGAGCGCGGCCGACAGGTCGATGCCGGCGCTGCCCGTAGCGCGCGTGATGATGCGCCCGAGCCCGCCGAAGGCGAAGATCGCAGCGATCGAGGTGGTGGCGACCACCTGCACCGCCGCCTGGCGCACCCCGTTCATGATCATGGGGGTGGCCAGCGGCAGCTCCACGCGCCGCAGCACCTCCGACGCCGACATGCCCATCCCGGTGGCGGCGTCCACCGCCCCGCGGTCGACCTCGCGCATCCCCGTGAAGGTGTTGGTGAGCACGGGCGGGACGGCGAAGAGCGTGAAGCAGAGGATCAGCGTCCACCAGGTGCGCCCGAACCCGGGCACGAGCAGCAGGATGCCGAGCAGGGCCAGGACGGGCACGGCGCGCCCGGCGTTGCCGATCTGCTGGGCCAGCACTCCCCCGCGCCCGGTGTGCCCGAGCCAGACGCCCACCGGCAGCGCGACGAGGCACGCGAGGCCCAGGGAGGCGGCCGAGTAGCCGAGGTGCTGGACGAAGAGCGTGGGCACGCCGGCGTCCCCGCGCCAGTTGGCGGGGTCGGCGAACCAGGCCGGGATGCCCGTGAGCCAGTCCATCAGCGCTGTCCCCTCCGCCACGGCGTGGCCAGGCGCTGGGCCCCCAGCAGCAGCAGGTCGAAGACCACCGCGAGCACCACGCACAGGAGCGAGGCGGTGAGCACCTGCGCGTTGAAGTTCGAGGAGTACCCGGTGGTGATGAGGTTGCCCAGGCCGCCCTGGCCGATGATCGCCCCGACGGTGGCCAGCGCCACCGTGGACACCGCGGCCACCCGCAGCCCGGCCATCGCCGAGGGCAGTGCGAGTGGTGCCTCGACGCGCCACAGGGTGCGCCAGGACGACAGGCCCATGCCGGCCGCGGCGTCGCGGACCTCGGGGTCGACGCCGTCCAGGCCCACGAGGATGTTCCGGACCAGGATCGTCAGCGAGTACAGCGCCAGGGCGATGACCACCGTGGTGGAGGTCAGGCCCGTCATCGGCAGCAGCAGGATGAACAGCGCCAGCGACGGGATCGTGTAGATCACCGTGGTCACCCCCAGCGTCAGCCCCCGCGCGCGCTTCACCCGGTGGGCGAGCACCGCCAGCGGGACCGCCAGCACCACGCCGACCGCGAGCGAGACCAGGACGAGGTAGAGGTGCTGCCCCAGCGCCCCCAGCAGCACGTCCGAACGGGTCTCGACGTACAGCGGGCAGACCCAGTCGTTGCGGACCAGGCAGTTGTCGGGGAGGGTCGCGCTGTGGACACCAGCCGCGATCAGGGACACGGCGGGGACGCTACCCCGGGCAGCACCATCCGGCTCGACGGCGTGGAGAAGCGCTACCCGGACGGCACCCTCGCCGTGGGCCACCTCGACCTCGCCGTGGAGGCCGGGGAGATGGTGGCGCTCGTGGGTCCGTCCGGCTGCGGGAAGTCGACCACGCTGCGCATGGTCAACCGGCTCATCGAGCCGACAGCGGGCCGCATCGAGATCGGCGGGCGGGACGTCACGCGCGTCGACGCCGTGAAGCTGCGGCGCGAGATCGGGTACGTCATCCAGCGGGTCGGCCTGTTCCCGCACCTCACGGTGGCCGCGAACATCGCCACCGTCCCCCAGCTGCTCGGGTGGGACCGCAAGCGCACGAGCGCCCGCGTGGAGGAGATGCTCGAGCTGGTGGGACTGCCCGCCTCCCAGTACGCCGACAGGTACCCGCACGAGCTGTCCGGCGGCCAGCAGCAGCGCATCGGGGTGGCCCGCGGCCTGGCGGCCGACCCGCCGGTGCTGCTCATGGACGAGCCGTTCGGCGCGGTCGACCCCATCGCCCGCGACCGCCTGCAGGGCGAGTTCCGCCGCATCCAGGCCGAGCTGCACAAGACGGTGCTCATCGTCACGCACGACATCGACGAGGCCGTGCGCCTGGCGGACCGGATCGCGGTCTTCAGCCAGGGGGGGAAGCTCGAGCAGTTCGCCGACCCGGCCACGGTGCTGGGCGCGCCGGCCAACGAGTTCGTGGCCGACTTCGCCGGCTCCGACCGCGGGCTGCGGCGCCTGGCCGTGACGCCGGTGGAGGCCCAGGACCTGGCGCACCCCGCCACGGTGCTCGTCGACGACGACCTCGCCACCGCACGCGCCGCCATCGACGGCACCGCCGAGCCCTACGCGGTGGTGCTGGACCGCTCGGGCGCGCTGCGCGGCTGGGTGTCGCTGCGCCACCTCGCCCACGACCGGGGCCCGGGCGCGCAGGGGGGCACCGTGGGGCAGGTGGCGCGCCGCTTCGACGAGACGATCAGCGTGGGCGACTCGCTGCGCAAGGGGCTGGCGGAGATCGTCCAGCACGACGCCGGCTGGCTGCCCGTGCTCGACGGAGAGCGCTACGTGGGGGTGCTGACCCCGGACGGCGTGTACTCGGCGCTGCGGCGGACCTCGCCGTCGCCGGGCTCGCGCGACGACGTCCCGGTCTGACCGCCGCTGCGACGACCCTGCTGCCGGCCGGCGCGTCCGTCGGCGTCGTCGTCGGGTGGCAGGCGGCACCAGCGCTCCACGACGACGCCGGCCACCAGCAGGAGCAGCGAGCCGGCCATCGCCGCCAGCGCGAGGAGCATGCGGTCGCGACGCACCTCGATGCCGAGCATCGGCAGCAGGAGGGCCACGAAGCCGCCGTAGGCCCCTGCCAGCGCGGCGCCGGTGACGCCGGCCGCCTGGGCGACCACCACGGTCCGCGCGGCTCGCAGCGCGTCGAGCGGGCGGTCCCGGTGGCCCTGGTTCCAGCGCCGCACCGGCCTGCCCACCGAGAGCACGGCGACCGCCAGCACCACGAGCAGCACGGGGACGGTCCACGGCATCGGCACGGCGGCACCGGTCCCGTCGACGACGTCGAGCGCCACCCAGGTCACCACGCCGGCCACCAGCGCCACCGCGAGCAGCACCCGCGTCCGCAGGGGGCTCACGCGGAGCCCCCTGCCGACAGCGCGACGTCCGGGCGGGGACGCACGTCGGAGACGGCCGCCGGGTCCGCAGCGGCCAGGGCGGCGAGGACGTCGGCCACGCGGCCGGCCCCCGGCAGCACGTCGTCGGGGGCGAGCCCGGCCCACGGCACCAGCACGAAGGCGCGGACCCCGGCGCGGGGGTGCGGCACCTGCAGCGCCGGGCTGCCGCCGCCGCCGCCGTCGTCGTCCGCGGCGACCAGGGCGCCGCAGGTGAGGACGTCGACGTCGAGGGTGCGGGCGCCCCACCGCGGCTCACCGGCGCGCACCGCCGCGTCGCGCCCGTGGGCGGCCTCGACGGCCCGGCAGGCGCGCAGCAGGTCGCGCGGCGACAGCGCGCACCGCAGGCGCACCACGGCGTTGAGGTAGTCGGGCTGGGGGGCTGCGCCGGGCAGCCCGACGGCGGTCGTCTCGACGACGCCGGAGACGCCCACCACCTGCAGGCCGCCCGTGGCCGCCAGGTCGCGCACGGCCGCCGCCATCACGGCCTCGCGGTCGCCCAGGTTGGCCCCCAGGGCGACCACCGCGTCGAAGGGGCTGGCCGGCGCGGCGTCGAGCAGGTCGCCGCGGCGGCGGACGACGGTGATGACGACGTCGTCGAAGGGCACCTGCACCGGGGCCTGGGGCTTGTGGACGGCGACGGCGACGGCCAGCACGCCCGGGTGCACGAGGCACGCGCTGGCGACCCGGCTCGCGAGCACCTCGACGAGGGCCACGGGCTCGCCGGCGAGGACGGCGACGACGTCGGCGGCGACCACGGAGTAGTCGACGGCGTCGGCGAGGTCGTCGGTGACCGCGGCGGTGCGGGTGTCGACCTGGAGGTCGACGTCGGCGGTGAAGACCTGTCCCAGCTGGCGCTCGGCGTCGAGCACCCCGTGGCGGCCTCGGGCGCGCAGCCCGCGCAGGGAGACGACGTCTCCGCGGAGCTCGGTGGTCAGCAGTCCGCTCACGCCGCCGCCTCCGCCCAGCGGGCGGCCACGCGCACGGCGTCTGCGCTGGCGCGCACGGCGTGCACGCGCACGCCCCAGGCGCCCGCGGCGGCGGCCAGCGCCGTGACGGCTGCGGTGGCGTCGTCGCGCTGCTCCGGCGGGCGCGGGACCCCCGGGCCACCCCCGGCACCAGCGCCGTCGGCCAGCAGCGCGCCGAGGAAGCGCTTGCGGGAGGCGCCCACGAGCACGCGGCCCCAGGCGCCGACCAGCTCGGGGAGCGCCGCGAGCAGGGCCCAGTCGTGCTCGGCGCGCTTGGCGAACCCCAGGCCGGGGTCGGCCACGAGCTGGTCCCGGCGCACCCCCGCGGCCTCGAAGGCGGCCAGGCGGGCGCCGAGCTCGGCGCGGACCTCGGCCACGACGTCGTCGTAGACGGCGAGGTCGTTCATGCCCGCCGAGTGCCCGCGCCAGTGGCCCACCACGCAGGTGGCGCCCGAGGAGGCGACGAGGGCGGCCATGGCGGGGTCGGCGAGCCCGCCGGAGACGTCGTTGACGATGCTCGCCCCCGCCTCCAGCGCCGCGGCGGCCACACCCGACCGCATGGTGTCGACGCTCACCACCACGCCGTGCCCCGCGAGGGCCCGCACCACCGGCAGCACGCGGGACAGCTCCTCGGCCTCGCTGGGCCGGGCAGCACCGGGACGGGTCGACTCACCGCCCACGTCCACCACGTCGGCGCCCTGGGCGACCAGCGCGAGCCCGTGCTCGACGGCGGCCGGCGCCCGCAGGTGCCTCCCACCGTCGCTGAAGGAGTCGGGGGTCGTGTTCACCACGCCCCAGACCAGGGTCCTGCCCGTGCTCACCGGCTCCTCACAACTGCCCACCGCCCGGTCAGCGACCCAGCACCAGGCTCAGCGCCTCCGCCCGCGTGGCGGCGTCGCGCATGCCGCCACGCACCGCGGAGGTCGTGGTGCGGGCGCCCGGGGCCCGCACGCCGCGCACGGACATGCACAGGTGCTCGCAGTCGACCACGACCAGCACGCCGCGGGCGTGCAGGTGCTCGACGAGGGCGTCCGCGACCTGCGTGGTGAGGCGCTCCTGGACCTGCGGCCGGCGGGCGTACAGGTCGACGAGGCGGGCCAGCTTGGACAGCCCCGTGATGCGCCCGTCGGCGCTGGGCACGTAGGCCACGTGCGCGACGCCGGTGAACGGCAGCAGGTGGTGCTCGCAGACCGAGGAGACCGGGATGCCGCGGACGGCCACGATCTCGTCGTGGCCGATGTCGAACGACGTGGCCAGCACCTCGGCGGGGTCCTGCCGCAGGCCCGCGAAGAGCTCCACGCAGGCCCGGGCCACCCGGTCCGGCGTGGCCCGGAGGCCGTCGCGGTCCGGGTCCTCGCCGATCGCCAGGAGCAGCTCGCGCACGGCCGCGCGGGCCCTCTCGACGTCGACGGGACCGACCGCGCCGACGTCGCCCGGCGCACCGGTGCCTCCACCGGCCGCGGTCCCAGGACCGCCTGCAGCCGTGCCCGCGGGCTCCGCGGCGGCGCCGGGGGTGGGCGCCGCCACGGTCAGGCCTGGGGGCCGGGGTCGGCGCGGAAGCCCTCGGGCCCTCGGACGCCTCCGGCGAGGTGGTCCTCGCCGGCCGCGGCGGCCTCGTCCTGGGGGGCCATGAGGTGCGCGTGGCCGTTCTGCGCCGCGGCGATCTCCTTGGGGGACATCACCGGCGGGCGCTGGTCGACGTGCCGGCGCTCGCTGGACAGCCACACCGGCCGCAGCGGGCGCTTCTGCACGGGGGCGAAGACCTCGGCGAGCTGCTCGCGGTTGAGCGTCTCCTCCTCCAGCAGGCGCACCACGAGGGTGTCGAGCACCTGGCGGTGCTCCATGAGGATCTCCCAGGCCTCGTCGTGCGCGTTCTCGATGAGGCGGCGGACCTCCTCGTCGACGACGGCCGCGACGCCCTCGGAGTAGTCGCGCTCGTGGCCCATGTCGCGGCCCATGAAGACCTCGCCGCTGCCGCTGCCCAGCTTGATGGCGCCCACGCGCTCGCTCATGCCGTACTGCGTGACCATCTTGCGGGCCATGTCCGTGGCCTTCTCGATGTCGTTGCTGGCACCGGTGGTGGGGTCGTGGAAGACGAGCTCCTCCGCCACGCGACCGCCCAGGGCGTACGCCAGCTGGTCGAGGATCTCGTTGCGGGTGGTGGAGTACTTGTCGTCCACCGGCAGCACCATCGTGTAGCCGAGGGCGCGGCCGCGCGGGAGGATCGTCACCTTGGTCACCGGGTCGGTGTGCCGCAGCGCCGCGGCCACCAGGGCGTGCCCGCCCTCGTGGTACGCGGTGATCTTCTTCTCCTTCTCGTTCATCAGCCGGGTCCGCTTCTGCGGACCGGCGATGACCCTGTCGATCGCCTCGTCGAGCTCGCGGTCCCCGATCACCTGGCCGTTGGTGCGCGCGGTGAGCAGCGCCGCCTCGTTGAGCACGTTGGCGAGGTCAGCGCCGGAGAAGCCGGGGGTGCGACGGGCCACGGCGAGCAGGTCGACGTCGGGCGCGACGGGCTTGCCCTTGGCGTGCACCTGGAGGATCTGGTGGCGGCCGTTCATGTCCGGCGCCTCGACGGCGATCTGCCGGTCGAAGCGGCCCGGGCGCAGCAGGGCCGGGTCGAGGATGTCGGGCCGGTTGGTGGCCGCGATGAGGATGACGTTCGTCTTGACGTCGAAGCCGTCCATCTCCACGAGGAGCTGGTTCAGCGTCTGCTCGCGCTCGTCGTGGCCGCCGCCCATGCCGGCGCCGCGGTGGCGGCCGACGGCGTCGATCTCGTCCACGAAGATGATCGCCGGGGCGTTGTTCTTGGCCTGCTCGAACAGGTCGCGCACGCGGGACGCGCCGACTCCGACGAACATCTCCACGAAGTCGGAGCCGGAGATCGAGTAGAACGGCACCCCCGCCTCGCCCGCGACGGCGCGGGCCAGCAGGGTCTTGCCGGTGCCGGGCTGGCCGTACAGCAGCACGCCCTTGGGGATCTTCGCGCCGACGGCCTGGAACTTGGCGGGCTCGGCGAGGAACTCCTTGATCTCGTGCAGCTCCTCGACGGCCTCCTCGGCGCCGGCGACGTCCGCGAAGGTGACCTTGGGGGCCTCCTTGGAGACGAGCTTGGCGCGCGACTTGCCGAACTGCATGACCCGGCTCCCGCCGCCCTGCATGTTGGCGAAGAGGAACCAGAACAGGACCAGGAACAGCAGGATCGGCAGGACCGTGATGAGGATCGAGCCGAGCACGGAGCCCTTGGGCACCTCGTCGGTCCACTTCGGGGAGTCGTTCGCGACCGCCGTGGCGACCTCGCTGGCGCGCGCGCTCACGTAGTCGAACTGCACGTCGGTGTTGCCGTCCAGCGGCTGCTTGAGCTTCAGCTGGACGCGCTGGTCACCGTCGATGACCTTGGCCTCGGAGACGTTGCCCGAGGTCAGCTGCTGCAGGCCGACCTGGGTGTCGATGGTGGTGGTCCGGTTGCCCGTGAAGAGCTGGCTGGCGAGGACGAGGAGCAGCAGGGCCCCGACGATCCAGACCGTCGGGCCGCGGAAGAAGCGCCTGGCGTTCATGCGTGGATGAGGGCCGTGGCCCGTCCTCTCTCCTCTGGCTGACCGGCGCCCGACCGTACACCGGTGGCGCGGGGAGCCCGGCACCGAGCGCTGGGTCTCACCAGCCCAACGGACGAGGTGCGCCCCGGTGTTCCACCCGTTCGCCCTCAGCGGACGTCCTGAGGACGTCCCGGAGGCGCTCAGGAGCTGTAGACGTGCTCCGCGAGCGTGCCGACCACGCGCAGGTTGCGGTAGCGCTCGGCGAAGTCGAGCCCGTAGCCCACGACGAAGGCGTTGGGGATGTCGAACCCGACGTACTTCACGTCGACGGTGACCTTGGCGGCGTCCGGCTTGCGCAGCAGCGCCATGACCTCGACCGACGCGGCGCCGCGCGAGCGGAGGTTCGCCACCAGCCACGACAGGGTCAGGCCCGAGTCGATGATGTCCTCGACGATGAGGACGTGGCGGCCGGTGACGTCGCGGTCGAGGTCCTTGAGGATCCGCACCACGCCGGAGGACTTGGTGCCGGAGCCGTAGCTCGAGACCGCCATCCAGTCCATCTCCGCCGGACCGTGCAGCGCGCGGGCGAAGTCGGCCATGACCATGACGGCGCCCTTGAGGACGCCGACGAGCAGCAGGTCCCGCCCGGCGTAGTCGGCGTCGACCTGGGCGGCGATCTCCCCGAGGCGGGCGCGGATGTCGTCCTCGCCGATGAGGACGTCCGCGAGGTCGCGGCCCATGTCCTGGGCGTCCATCAGTGTCCTCCTGGTGGGGGTGGGGCCGGGGCGAAGCGCAGCCTGCCACAGGTGCGCACCGCGCCCACGCGCCCGGGCAGCGGCACCGGCCCCTGGCCGTGCCAGGACACCACGAGGGCGTCGACGGCGAGCACGTGCTCGCGGGAGAGCTCTCCCGCGGCCGCCCCCGCCTGCAGGGCCGCGGCGCGCAGGGCCCGGCGGCGCAGGGCCGCGGGCGCCGCGGCGAGCACCTCGACGTCGAGACCGGCACCGGGGTCAGCGCCGGGCCGGGGATCGACCCCGTCGTCCGCGTCGACGGCGTCACCCGATCGGTCCTGCGCCGCCGCGGAGCGCTCCAGCAGCTCGCCCGCCAGCCGCTCGAGCACCTCGGCGTCCTCCCGCAGCTGCTCGGCCGTGCGCGCCAGCGCCCCCGCCACGCCGGGCCCGAGCTCCGCCTCCAGCACGGGCAGCACCCGGGAGCGCACGCGCGAGCGGGTGAACGCCGGGTCGGCGTTGGTGGGGTCCTCCCAGGGCCTCAGGCCCAGCGCGGCGCACGCCGCCCGCGTCGTCGTCCTGGGCAGGCCGAGGAGGGGGCGGCGCAGCGCTGCGCGCCGCGCGGGCATGCCGGCCAGCGACCGGGCCCCCGACCCGCGCGCCAGGCCCAGGAGCACCTGCTCGGCCTGGTCGTCGAGGGTGTGGCCCAGCAGCACGGCCGCTGCGCCGGTGCGGCGGGCGACGTCGTCGAGGGCGGTCAGGCGGGCGTCCCGGGCGGCGGCCTCCGGCCCCGCGCGACCCCGGGGCACGTCGACGTCCACGACGACGACGGGGTCGAGCCCGAGCCCGGTGCACGCCGCACCCGCCGCCCGCGCGACCTGCGCCGACCCGGGCTGCAGGCCGTGGTCGACGACGACGGCGCCGGCCCTCCAGGGCGCCCGCCCCCGCCCGCCCGGCGCCGCGAGCCACCCGGCGGCGGCGGCCAGCGCGAGGGAGTCGGCGCCGCCGCTGCACGCCACGAGCACCAGTTCCCCGGGAGGCACGTCGGCGCACGCCGCGCGCACGGCGGAGCGCACGGCGGCGACCGCCGGGTCCGGCCCGGTCACGGCCCCGTCACCACCGACACCGGCACCGACCGCCCAGCCGTCGTGGGAGGCGCGTCAGCCGTGGACGCGGCGGACCCAGGCGGCCGGGTCGGCCACCTCCTCGGGCAGCGGCAGCGCCGCCGGTGAGCTCCAGACGGCGTTGAAGCCGCCCGTGCCGACCTCGCCCACCACGCCCCGCACGAAGCGGGCGCCGTCGGCGTACTGGCGCAGCTTGGCCTCCAGCCCGAGCCCGTGCCGCAGGACGGCGTCGAGCAGGCCGCGGCTCGACCCGCGGCGGGCGCTGAACCGGCGGCGGATGGTGGCCACGGTGGGCACCACGGACGGGCCGACGTCGTCCATGACGACGTCGGCGTGGCCCTCCAGCAGCGCCATCACGGCCGTGACCTCGGCCAGCGCCCGGCGCTGGTCGGCGGTGGTGGCCAGGTCGAGCACGCCGAGCCCCGATCCCCCGGGACCGCTCGAGCCGCTGGCCGGCGTCCCGGAGCCGCGCACGCCCTCCACCGCGCCGCGCAGCCCGCGCAGGGTCTGCGCGACCCGGTCCGCTCCGGCGCCCGGTCCGCGCAGCACGTCACCGGAGAGGGCTCGGGCGCGCTCGCGCAGGTGGTCGGCCAGCCACGGCGCGGCGGCGAACTGCACCCGGTGGGTCTCCTCGTGCAGGCACACCCAGCGGGCGAAGTCGCGCAGGTCCAGGCCCAGCTCGCGCTGCACGGCGAGCACGTTGGGCGCCACGACGAGCAGGTCGCCGGTGCCGGGACCCTCGCCGAGGGCGTCGTACTGGCCGAGCACGCGCGAGCTGAGCAGCGCCAGCAGCGACCCCAGCTGCACGCCGGTGACGCGGCGCGCCACGCCCAGCCCTCGCAGCGAGGAGCGGGCGGAGCGCGCGCGGCGCTCGTCGAGGGCCTCGTCGACGACGGGCGAGAGCAGGCTGGCGAAGGAGGCGACGTTGGCGCGCGCCCAGGCGCCCCGCTCCACGACGCGGGCCGGCGGCCCCGCGGGGACGAGCAGCTGGCTGACGCGCGCCACGTGCGGCGGGCTCTCGGCCGCGGCCTCGCGGACGACGTCCACCACGCGGCGGGCCTCTGCGGCGCTCACCCGGGGGCCCGGTCGGGCGAGGCGGGTGGCGGTGCGCGCGGCGAGGTCCCAGTCGACCAGGCGGTCGTCGTGCTGCTCGGGGCCCGCCACCCCCACACCGTAGGCGCTCGGGCTGGGAGCGCACCGGCGCGCCCGCCGGGCGCGGGACGGTCAGCCGGTGCGGCAGCCGCAGCCCGCCAGCGCGGCCGCCACGGCGTCCAGCGACTGGCGGGCCGGCACGGTGGGGCCGGTGCCGTCCGCGAGGACCGCGAAGGCCAGGAGCCGGCCGTCGGCGTCGACCACCGTCCCGACGAGGCTGCTCACACCGGTCAGGGAGCCGGTCTTGGCGCGCACCAGGCCGGCGGCGCCCGCGGAGCCGCCGGCGAAGCGCTCCGCCAGCGTGCCGCTGAGCCCCCCGACGGGCATCGCCTCGAGCAGCGGCGCGGCCTGCGGCTGGCGGGCTGCGGTGCTCAGCACCGAGGTGAACACCGCCGCGGGCACCTGCGAGCCGGCGCCCAGCCCGCTGCCGTCCACGAGCACCGCGCCGGTGGTGTCCACCCCGGCGGCGCTCGCCTCCTCCAGGACGGCCTGCGCGGAGGCCGCGAAGCCCGGCGGCCGGCCGGCGGCCGCTCCCACGAGGCGCGCCAGCGCCTCCGCCACGGTGTTGTCGCTCTCCGCGAGCGCGTCGGCCACGACGTCCACCAGGGGCGCCGACCGGACCTCGCCGAGCACCGCGCTCCCGGCGGGCGCCGGCCCGCCGCGGACGACGGCGGCCGGGTCCACCTGCACGCCGCGCTGCGCGAGCAGGGAGGCCAGCGTCCGCGCGACGTCGAGGCCGGGGTCGAGGGAGCGGGGGGCGTAGTTGGCCGGGGTCGCCCGGCCGGCGTCGAGGGCCACCGACGTCAGCGGCGCGACGTAGCCCGCGGCGATGTCACCGCTGCCCCAGCCCGCCTCGACCTGGGGCGACCCACCGGTGAGGGAGTCGTCGAGGACGACGGTGGCGCTCGTGGTGCCGCGGGCCCGCAGGGACGCGGCGACGGCGTCGGCCAGGTCGGCCAGGCCGGCCCGCCCCACCGTGGCGCCGGGGTCTGACCGGCCCGCGGTGAGCAGCTGGTCACCTCCCCCGACGAGCACCAGCTGGCCGGGAGCTGCGCCCGCGACCACGCGGGTGGGCAGCGTGGCGTCGGGGCCGAGCGCGTGCAGGACGGCCGTGGCCGTCAGCAGCTTGGCCACGGAGGCCGGCTCCTGCGGCTGGGAGGCCCCGGAGTCGAGCAGCACCTGCCCGGTGGTGGCGTCGACGACGCTGGCCGTGGCGCTGCCGCGCAGGGCCGGGGCGGCCAGCAGGGGGCCGAGGGCGGCGGCCAGGGCGGTGGGGTCGGGCCGGGGCGCGGACGGGTCGAGCCCGGCGAGGGCCTCCGGCGGGGCGGGGCGGGCCGCGGCGCCCGGGGGGACCGCAGGCGCGGGCGCTGTCGGCACGGGAGCGAGCGTCAGCACTCCGGGGGCCGCACCGGCGGCGTCGGCCACCGCGTACCCCCCGAGCAGCAGTGCGAGGGCCGCTGCGGTCGCGCCGACGCGCAGCCCCCGGCGGCGGGCGGACCGCTGCACCGGCGGGGAGGGGGGACCGGCCGGGGCCGGCGGCGCGGGCTCCGCGGGCGGCGGGGCGGGGTCCGCCGGGGCGGGCTCGCGGGGCGCGTCGTCGTCCTGAGCCACCGGCTCGGGGGTGCGCTCGGGTGGACCTGCCACGGGCTCCTCGTCTCGCCTGTCCTGCGTGCGGGACACTACGGCCCAGCGGGCCGCGCGGAGCGGCCGATCCGCCCGCGGCAGCCGCCGTGTCGGGGGGGCGCAGGACAGACCTGGAGGTCGCCGTGGAGTTCGACGTCACGATCGAGATCCCGCGAGGGTCGCGGAACAAGTACGAGGTCGACCACACGACGGGTCGCATCAAGCTCGACCGGATGCTCTTCACGGCCACGCGGTACCCGGCCGACTACGGGTTCATCGAGGGCACCCTCGGCGAGGACGGCGACCCGCTCGACGCGCTGGTGCTGCTGGAGGAGCCGACGTTCCCGGGCTGCGTGGTGCGCTGCCGCGCCATCGGCATGTTCCACATGCGCGACGAGGCCGGCGGCGACGACAAGGTGATGTGCATCCCCGCGGGCGACCCGCGCATGGACCACCTGCAGGACCTGCAGGACATCGGCGAGTTCCACCGCCTGGAGATCCAGCACTTCTTCGAGACCTACAAGGACCTCGAGCCCGGCAAGTCCGTCGAGGGCGCCCACTGGGTGGGCCGCGCCGAGGCCGAGGCCGAGATCCAGAACTCCGTGGAGCGCCTGGCCGAGCACGACGGCCACCTGACGTCGGGCTCCGACGCGGGCCAGCGGCCCGACGTGCGCGCCCAGGTCGGGCACGGCCCGGCCGCGGACGCCCCCCAGCAGGGCTGAGCACCGCCCCTCCGCACGGCGGCGGCGGCGCCGTCGGCGTGCGGAGGGCTCAGACCCTCCCGGCCCAGGTCATCGAGTTGGCGTAGCGCACCGACGTCTCCCGCACGTCGAGCCCCGTACGGGGCGCCTCCACCATCTCGCCGCCGCCGGCGTAGATCGCCACGTGGTAGACGGTCGACGGGTCATCGGGGTCGGTGCCGTAGAAGATGAGGTCGCCCGGGCGCATGTCGTCGTAGGAGATCTTCTTGACGGCGCGGTACTGCTGCGACGAGGTGCGCGGCAGCGAGGCGCCGGCGCCGCGGTAGGCCACCGACGTCAGCCCGGAGCAGTCCCAGCTGTCGGGGCCGGTGGCGCCCCACTCGTAGGGGTCGCCGATCTGCGTGCGGGCCCAGGCCAGCGCCGCGGCCGCCTGGGAGGAGCTCGCCGAGGAGCTCCCCGACGGCACGGACGCCGCTCCCCCGCTCGAGGAGCCGCGGGAGGAGCCGCCGGATCCGCCCGAGCCGCTGGACGAGGTCGAGCCGCTGGACGAGGTCGAGCCGCCCGAGCCGCCCGAGCCCGAGCCGCTCGAGGCGGCGGAGGCCTGCCGGCGGGCGCGGTCGGCCCGGGCCGCGGCGTCAGCGGCGGCGGCGGCCTGGGCCGCCAGCCCGGCCTGGCGCTGGGCGGCGAGCGCGGTGCTGATGCCCTGCAGCTGCGCCAGCTGGGCCACCAGATCGGCGCTGCGCTGCTGGGTGGTGGCCACCATGGCGGTCGCGGCGTCGGCGGCGCTGCTCGCGGCGTCGCGGGCGCTCTGGGCGGCCGCCGCTGCCTGCTGCTGCTGCGCGAGCGCCTCGGCCGACTGCTGCTGGAGCAGACCGGCGACGGACTCGGCGGCGCGCAGCTGCTCGTAGGCGCGGTCGGTGCTCTGGGAGACGACGTCGAGCAGGGCCGCCCGGTCGAGGAGGTCCTGGGGGCCGTCAGCGGACATGAAGGCCGAGACCCGGTCCAGGCCTCCACCGCTGCGGTAGGTGCCGGCCGCGAGGCGCCCGACGGCGGCGCGGGCCTGCTCGGCGCGCTGCTGGGCGTCGAGAGCGGCCACGGCGGCGCTCTGCGCGGCGGTGGTGCGGGTGGCCAGCTCCGTCGCGGCGGCGTCGTAGGCCTCGGCGGCCACCGCGGCCTGCACCTGCGCGGTGTCGAGGGCCGCCTGGGCGGCGGCGAGCTCGGCCTGGACGGCGGCGACCTGGCCCGCCTTGTCGCCGGCGGCGGCGCGGGCGGCGTCGACCTCGGACTGGCTGGGGGTGCGCGGTGAGGCCGCGGCGGTGTCGACGCCACCTGCTGCGGGCTGCAGCCCGAGGGCGAGACCCACGACGAGCAGGGCTCCCGCGGCGCGGGCCGCCCTCGTCCGTCCGCGGCGGGGGGCTCCGAGGGCGCTGGGCGGAGCGCTGGGAGCGGCACCGGTGCCCTCCAGGGGCAGGCGTCCGCGGTCCGAGCTGCATCCGTGCACGCTGGAGCATCGGCGCCCGGCGGAGCGGTCTTGAGGCGCGACGCGCGCCTCCAGCCCGTTCGGAGGAGCTGCTCAGGTGGCCCGCAGGCAGCCGCCCGAGGTCTGCGGCGGCTGCTCGCGGACGTCCGTCAGCGGTCGGCCGCGTCTTCCGGGGCGTCGTCGGAGCCGGCCGGCGAGGGCAGGGCGTTGAAGCGGCCCAGCAGTCCCGCGAGCAGCTCGACGTCGTCGTCCGTCCACGACGACAGCCGCTCGAGGAAGTGGGCGCGGCGCACCTCCTGGACGCGCTCCACCTGCTCGCGCCCGGACGGCGTGAGCCGGACCACCTGGGCGCGCGCGTCCTCGGCGTCACGCGAGCGCTCGATGAGGCCGAGGCGCTCCAGGGTGGCCAGCTGCCGCGAGACGGTGGGCTTGCCGATGCCGAGGTAGCTGGCCAGGTCGGTGGCGCGCGCACCGTCCGAGCTGAGCACCCTCAGCAGCAGTCCGTAGGCACCGGGTTCCAGCTCGGGGTGGAGGTCGCGCGCCAGCTGTCCCGAGATCCCGCGGGCTCGGCGCAGCAGCACGGCGAGCTCGCGCTCGAGGTGCTCAGCAGCTCCAGGGCTCACCATGCCTCCGATCATGTCAGCAGACCTGGTGGAGGGCGGGGTCTGGCCCCCGACCGGGCGGTGAGGTTAGCCTGCCCTTCATGGAAGCCCCCGCCTACCGGACCTTCGCGGTGGAGGTCAGCCGCGTGCAGCGGCTCTGCCCCAGCTTCGTGCGCATCACCTTCGCGGGAGACGACCTGGTCGGCTTCGGCGCCTGCGGCGCCGACCAGCGCATCAAGGTGGTGCTGCCCGCCCCGGGGAGCACGGCGTCGCAGCTGGTCCGGACCTGCCGCGGCTGGGGCGACGAGTGGTACCCGCAGTGGCTGGCGGCGCCCGAGGCGTCGCGTCCGCTGCTGCGCACGTACACGGTGCGCGCCGCGCGCCCGTCGCGCGGCGAGGTCGACGTCGACTTCGTGCTCCACGGCACCGGCGGCACGTCCTCGGCCGCGCACGCAGCGGGGTGCAGCGGACCGGCCTCGCGCTGGGCGGCCTCCGCCCGCGTCGGGGACCAGCTGGTGGTGGTCGGCCCCGACCGCCCCGGAGAGGGGCGCGCCTGGGGCCGCGAGTGGGCGCCCCCGCCGGGCGGGCGGCTCCTGCTGGTCGGTGACGAGACGGCGGTGCCGGCCGTGTGCGCGGTCCTGGAGGCCCTGGAGCCCGAGGCGGCGCTGCGGACGGTGGCGCTGCTGGAGGTGCCCTGCCCCGAGGACGCGCTGCAGCCCGTCGCCTCCGGCGGGGCGCAGGTGCGGTGGCTCCCGCGGCGCGGCCCGCTCGGCGAGGCGCCGCACGGCTCCCTCCTGGTGCCGGCGGTCTCCTCGCTCCTGGCGGGGCAGCGCCCCGTCGCCCTGGACGGCCAGGACGCCTCCGACGACGACGTCGACCTGGACCTGCTGTGGGACGTCCCCGAGGCGGTGAGCAGCGGCGACCTCTACGCCTGGGTGGCCGGCGAGGCCGGCGTGGTGCGCGACGTCCGGCGGCTGGTCAAGGCGGCCGGGCTGCCGAAGGCGTCGCTGGCGGCCATGGGCTACTGGCGCGCGGGGCGCACCGAGGCCGCCTGAGGCCTCCCCCTGCCCGTCGTCCCGGGCGGGTCAGCGGGTCACCACATGACGGGCTCGGCCGACGGGCCGGACTCCTCCACGGGAGCGGTGGGGGCGCCGAAGGGCTCGCCCGCGTAGCCCACGGTGCGCCAGCCCCGCCGGGGGTCTCCCTCGACCACGACGACGCCGGTGTTGAGCAGCGGGTTCTGGGCGGCGAAGGCAGCACCCACGCCGGCGCGCGCGGCCACCCACGCGCGGATGGCCCCGCCGTGGCTGACCACGACGGCAGCTCCGTCCGCCCCCACGGACGCCGCCGCCGCGCCGATCCCGGCGTCCAGGCGCGCCAGCACCTCGTGGCCGGTGGGCCCGCCGGGCACGTGAGCGGCCGGGTCGCCGTCGGCCCAGGCGAACGCCACGCGCAGGTACTCCCGCACCGAGGGCTCGTCCGTGCGGCCCTCGAGGTCTCCGGCGTCGAGCTCGCGCAGGCCGTCGTGGACCTGCACGGCGAGGCCGCGGTCGTGGGCGAGCGGCGTGGCGGTGAGCTGGGCGCGGGCGGCGCTGGAGGCCCACAGCGCGTCGACGCGCTCGGGGCGCAGGGTGTCCACGAGCGCGCGGGCCTGCTCCTCGCCGAGCGGGGTGAGCCCCGGCCCGGGCACCTTGGTGTCGAGCTTGTGCAGCAGGTTGGACGGGGTCTGGCCGTGGCGGACGAGGATCAGCCTCACGCCCCGACCCTCCCACGGACCTCGTGGGCCTCGCGCGCGGCCAGCACCTCGGGCACGGACTCCTCGAGCACCTCGACGAGGGCGCGCAGCCGCCCGGCGACGCGCTGCCCCAGGGGCGTCAGCGTGTACTCGACGTGCGGGGGGATGCTCGTGACGACCTCGCGGACCACGAGCCCGTCGCGCTCCAGGGCCTGCAGGGTCTGGGACAGCATCTTCTCGCTGACGCCGTCCACGCGACGCCGCAGCGCGCCGAAGCGCGCGGTGCCGTCGGCCAGGGCCAGCACGGCGAGGGTGCCCCACCGACCGGTGACGTCGGCGAGCAGCGAGCGCGACGGGCAGGCGCGGGCGAACACGTCGACGACGAGCTGCTGGTCGTCTCGCTGCTCGCCGCACTGGTCGCCGGGGGTGCTGCTCACCCGTCGATGCTACCGCGCAGTGGATCCGCTTGCGCTAACTTATGGTTAGTGCTGCATGATGGGTGGCACCTGTCACGTCCGCACCACCCAGGAGGACCCGTGCCCACGTACGCCACCACCGGAGCCACCGGCCAGTTCGGCCGTCTCGCCGTCGCCGAGCTGCTGCGTCGCGGCACGGCGCCGACCGACGTCGTCGCCCTGGTCCGCGACCCCGCCAAGGCCGCTGACCTCGCCGCGAGCGGCGTCGACGTCCGCGAGGCCGACTACGACCGTCCCGAGACCCTCGAGCCGGCGCTGGAGGGCGTCGACGCCCTCCTCTTCGTCTCCGGCAGCGCCGTGGGGCAGCGCGAGCGCCAGCACGCCGCCGTCGTCGAGGCGGCGAAGGCCTCCGGGGTGGGTCGGCTCGTCTACACCTCGGTGCTGCGCGCCGACAGCACCGACCTGCCCGTCGCCCCCGAGCACGTCGCCACCGAGCGCCTGCTCGCCGCGTCCGGCATCCCCACCACCCTGCTGCGCAACGGCTGGTACACCGAGAACTACGTCGGGCTGCTGGGCCAGGCGGAGGCCACCGGGTCGATCGCCAGCGCCACCCGCGGCGCCGCCGTGAGCCCCGCCACGCGCGCCGACCTCGCCGCCGCAGCGGTCACGGCCCTGCTGGACGAGAGCACCGCCGGGCGCACCTTCGAGCTGGGCGGCCCGTCCTTCACGATGGACGAGCTCGCCGCCGCCTTCTCGCGCGCTCTGGGCCGCGAGGTGGCGCACCACGAGGTCTCCCCCGAGGAGCTGGCTGCCGGCCTTCGGGCCGCGGGTCTGGACGAGGGGACGGCCGGCTTCCTCGTGGCCGTCGACGTCGCCACCGCCGACGGAGCCCTCGAGGTCGCCGCCGCCGACCTCGAGGAGCTGCTGGGCCGCCCGGCCACCTCGCTGGACGACGCCCTGCGAGCCGCCCGCGCCTGACGGTGCCGCATCCCGCCGGGTGTCAGGTGCCCGTGGCCCGCAGGTAGGTCACGGCCGCCAGCACCCGGCGGTGGTCAGCGGTCGAGGGCGGCAGCCCGAGCTTGGTGAAGATGCTCGCCACGTGCTTCTCCACGGCCCCCTCGGACACGACGAGCGCGTCGCGGATGGCGGCGTTGGACCGCCCCTCGGCCACCAGCGCCAGCACCTCCCGCTCGCGCGGCGTGAGCGCGGCGAGGGGGTCGTCGCGGCGGCGCCGGGCCAGCAGCTGCGCCACCACTTCTGGGTCGAGGGACGTGCCACCAGCGGCGACCGCGTCCAGCGCACCGGTGAGCGCGTCCAGGTCGGCCACCCTGTCCTTGAGCAGGTAGGCCACCCCGCCGCGCCCGTCACCGAGGAGGTCGGCGGCGTAGGAGGCCTCCACGTACTGGGACAGCACCACCACGGCCAGCCCGGGCCGGCGGCGCCGGGCCTCGACGGCGGCGCGCAGACCGTCGTCGGTGTGCCCGGGCGGCATCCGGACGTCGACGACCGCGACGTCGGGCGCCTGGGCCTCGACGGCCTCGAGCAGGGACGGGGCGTCGCCCACGGCGGCCACCACCTCGTGACCGGCCTCCGCGAGCAGGCGCACCAGCCCCTCGCGCAGCAGCACCGAGTCCTCCGCGACGACCACCCTCACGCCGCCGATGCTCCCAGACCCCCGGACGCACCCCCGTGATCATGGGCGCTGCTCACAGGAACGACCGTGATCACGGACGCCGTTGGTGGCGACGCCCATGATCACGGCCGTTCCTGTCGGTGTCTCCCATGATCAGGGAGGGGATGGGTCAGGGCAGCGGAAGGCGGGCCTCCACCACGGTCGGGCCGCCGGCGGGGCTGGCCACGGACAGCGCGCCGTCCACCGCCTGCGCGCGGGCCGCCAGACCGCGCAGGCCGGTGCCGGTGGTGCTGGCCGGGTCGGCGCCACCGACGCCGTCGTCCTCCACCCTGACCACCAGCCAGCGGCCCTCCGGGGCGGCGCTGACGGCCAGGTCGACCACGGCGGCGCGGGCGCCGCTGTGCTTGGCCGCGTTGGTCAGCGCCTCGGCCACCACGAAGTAGGCGGCGCGCTCCACCCCGCTGGGCACCCGCCCCAGCGCGGTGGTCCGTACGGTGGTGGGGACGGCGCTGCGCGAGGCGAGCGACTCGACCGCCGCCACGAGGCCGCGGTCGGCCAGCACCGGCGGGGCGATGCCGCGGGAGAGGGCCCGCAGCTCGGCCAGGGCCTCCTGCGCCTGCTGGCGCGCCTCGCCGAGCGCGGTCGCAGCGGCCTCGGCGTCACCGGCGGCCAGGCGGCGCTGGGTGGCGGCGAGGTCCATCTCCATGCGCACCAGCCGCTGCTGGGGGCCGTCGTGCAGGTCGCGCTCCAGGGACCGCAGGGCGGCGGCCTCGGCGTCGGAGGCGGCGGCGCGGCTGGCCGTGAGCACCTCGACGCGCTGGGCCAGGGCCCGCACCGAGGAGTTGCCGATGGTGCCGCGAGCGAAGGCCGCGTGGGCGAAGGCCAGGCCGCGGGCCACCGGCACGAGCGTCACGAGCAGGGCGGCACCGACGAGCACCTGCCAGACCACGGGCAGGGAGTCGATCCCGGCGACCGAGACGGTGCCCGGAGCGGCCGCGGCCTGGGCGCGGTCGCCCCAGGCCCACCAGCTGACGCCCGCCAGGCCCGTGGCCAGCCACGCGACGGTGATCGACCAGGTGACGGTGGCCAGGGCGATGGCGATGGAGCCGTGGAGCAGGTCGAGCCAGAGCTGGCCGTCGCGCAGCCAGTCCCACCAGCGCCACCAGGGACCGGTGCGGG
Source organism: Quadrisphaera setariae (assembly GCF_008041935.1). Lineage (NCBI taxonomy): Bacteria > Bacillati > Actinomycetota > Actinomycetes > Kineosporiales > Kineosporiaceae > Quadrisphaera > Quadrisphaera setariae. Next base: position 68,284 of record NZ_VKAC01000015.1, on the reverse strand, counting down.
TGGGGGCGGGCGGGGTGAGCGGCGAGCCGGCCCGCGCGGGGGCGGGGATCCGCTCCCCCGTCCACGCCAGCCGGAACCTCTCGACGTGCGCGAAGCCGCGGGCGCACGCCAGCACGGCCAGCAGCGCCACGAGCGCCAGCGGGATCAGCACCACGCTGCCCGCCAGGCTGGTCACGAGACTGGCCAGGGACCACAGCACCACCGTCGAGACGAGCGCGACGGGCATGCCGGTGAGCAGGTAGAGGAGGTCTCCGGGGGTCCGGCGGAGCCACCCGAGGACCACGGACGAGGCGGGGCGGGGAGCGGCGGGCGAGGCGGCGGGGGCCGTCGTCGCCAGCGGCGCCGTGGTGGTGTTCGTCATGGGGAAGAGCCTGGTCGCGGCCCGGTTCCGCGACCATGGTGCGACCCGGCGTCTGGTGGGTGGGGCCAGCCCCACCCCCGGGGCTGGGGCTGGCCCTCCGGCGGGCCGGAGGGGCGGCGGCTCGTCGGCGGCGCCCGGCGGCGGGGCCGTCAGGACCGCCCCGCCGGAGCCGCGACGACGGCCTGCTCACCCGGCGCGTCCCCACCGGGCCCGTCCCCACCGGGCCCGTTCCCGCCGGGCCCGTTCCCGCCGAGCGCCTCCACAGCGAGCACCTCCTCGCCGAGCCGGCGCACCAGGTCCATCGCCTGCGCCGCGGTGAGGTCCCGGCCGCTGGCCGCGGCCGCCGCGTACGCGTCGGGGGCGACGTCGGCGGCCAGCTCGACGGCGTAGCGGTCCAGGTCGGCGTCCATGGCGGCGGGCGAGTAGCCGATGCGCCCCGCCTGCCAGGCCACGGCGCCCGCCAGCCGCGCGGCCTCCTCGGGCCGTCCGTCGCGGTGCAGCAGGTGGCTCGCGGTGGACAGCCCCACCAACCACGACGTCGTCTCGCCCACCGCCCAGCCGCGCTCGAGGCTGTCGAGGAGCGCGCTCCAGGCGGCCCCGAGGCGTCCCCGGGAGGCCTCGACCTTGGACTGCGTCCAGCGCGAGCTCAGGCCCACCCACGAGTAGCCGCACGCGTCGGCCTCGGCGACGGCCGCCTCGAGGCGCTCGACCGCCGCGTCGAGGTCGCCGTCCTGGCGCTCCACCTCGCCGAGGACCATGAGCGACTCCGCGCGCGTCGCCGCGTGGCCGAGCGCCTCGCTGATGGCCAGGGCCGCCTGGCCGTGGCCGCGGGCCGCCTCCACCTGCCCGCCACCGGCCTCGAAGTAGGCGACCAGCGCCAGCGACTGCGCCTGCACCAGCGGGTCGTCGCAGCGCGCCGCGTGCTCGCCCACCTGCACCAGCGCGCAGCCGACCCCCGCCAGGTCACCGGCGAGGTAGCTCAGCAGCGCCGCGCCGCTCCACGCGCGGGCGCGGGTGGCGGCGTCGGGCTCGCCGTGCGGGTCCGGCGCGACCGCCGCCAGCGCGGGCAGCAGGTGCCCCAGTCCTTCGGCCACCAGGCCCTCGCGGTACCAGAACCAGAAGAACCCGCTGGCGATCCTCAGGACGACGGCGGGGTCGCCGTCCGACAGCGCGGCGCGGATGTTGCCGGCCTCGTCGTGGAGGCGGTCGGTCTCGAGCGCCGCGAGGCGACCGCGCATGGAGGGGTCGGCGTGGGCGGCGAGCTCGGCCACCCACTCCACCCGCCGCCCGGCCAGCACCTCGCGGCGGGCCGGGTCGAGCCGCTCCGCGGCGTGCTGGCGCAGCGGCTCGAGCAGGTGGAACCGGCGCTGGGCACCGGGGCGGGAGGCCACCACCAGGCTGCGCCCCACGAGGTCCGCCACCACGGGGACGACGTCGGGGCGGTCGAGCACGCGGCGCGCGGCGTCGAGGGTGAAGCCCCCGGAGAACACCGACAGGTCGCAGAAGACCTCCCGCTCGGCCGGGGTGAGCCGGTCGTAGGACCAGGCGACGGCCGCCTGCATGGTGCCGTGCCGGGAGGTGGTGCGGCGACCGCCCCGCAGCAGCGTGCCCAGGCTGGAGCCGTCGTCGGCGAGGGCGGCCACGTCGGCCAGGGTGAGCACGCGGATCTGCGCCGCGGCCAGCTCCACCGCCAGCGGCAGGCCGTCGAGCGCCGCGCACACCTCGGCGACGCGCTCGAGGTCCTCGCGGGTCGGCTCCCAGGCCGGGGAGGCGGCGCGGGCCCGGTCCACGAAGAGCGCGACGGCCTCGCCGTCGGGACCACCGGAGAGCACGGGCACCTCGTGGGTGCGCTCGCCGGCCACCAGGAGCGGCTCGCGGCTGGTGGCCAGCACGCGCACCCCCGGGCAGGAGGCGAGGAGGACCTCGACGAAGGCCGCGGCCCCGTCCACGACGTGCTCGCAGTTGTCCAGGACGAGCAGCAGCTCGCGGTGGTGCAGCACGGCGGCGAGGGCCGCCGAGGCGCTCGCGCCGCCCGGGGGCACCAGCCCCAGCGCGGTGGCGACCACCTCGGGCACCAGGCGCGCGTCCGCGAGGGAGGCCAGCTCCACGAGCCACGGCCCGTCGGCGTCCTCGCGGCGGCGCGCCACCTCCAGCGACAGCCGCGTCTTCCCGGCGCCCCCGGTGCCCGTGAGGGTGACCAGGCGGTGCTCCCGGAGCAGCGCGGCGACCTCGGCGACCTCGCGCTCGCGCCCGACCAGGGCGGAGGCGGGGGCGGGCAGGTTGGACGTCGCGGCGATGGGCCGTCGTCCGCCCGAGCCGTCGCCGCGGGGCGCGGGCGCCGCCTCGCGGCGCTGCAGGGCGGGGTCGGAGGCCTCCACGGCCGCCCGCAGCGCGGTCGCCGACGGTCCCGGGTCGGCACCGAGCTCGTCGGCCAGGCGCTCGGCCAGCTGGTCCAGCGCGGCCAGCGCCTCGGTGCGCCGGCCCTGGCGGTGCAGGGCCAGCGCCAGCAGCTCCCAGCCGCGCTCGCGCAGGGGCTCGGCGGCCACCAGCGCGGACGCGCCCGCGGAGGCAGCGGCGTCGTCACCGCGCTCCAGCTCCGCCGCGACGCGGTCCTCGCGGGCGGCGGCCAGCAGGTGCTCCAGCCGCCGCACCTCCGGTGCAGCCCAGCCGCGCTGCGCGACCTCCGCGAGCGCCGGGCCGCGCCACAGCGCCAGGGCCTGCTCCAGGGCCTCGGCCGCCGCGGTGGGGTCGATGGTGAGCAGCGTGCGGCCGCGGGCGGCGAGGCGCTCGAAGTCAGCGGCGTCGGAGCTCGTGGCGACGAGGGCGTAGCCGGGGCCGCGGCGCACGAGCGCGGTGGCGTCGCGCGCCGAGCGGCCGGGCTCCAGCGCGCGGCGCAGGCGCGCGACGTGGGCCTGGAGGGTGGTGGCCGCAGAGGCGGGCTGGTCCTCGCCCCACAGGTCCTCCTGCAGGGCGGTGTCGGTGACCATGGCGCCGTCGGCGAGGGCCAGCCGGTGGACCAGCGCCCGGGGCACCGGGCCGCCGAGCGCGGCCTCCTGGCCGTCGACGAGGACCCTCAGCGGGCCCAGCACCTCCACGCGCACGCCGGTGCCCCGGCCGTCCTGGTCCCCCACCCGTCAGCTCCCCCGTCCACCGGCACACCGCCGTCCCGCGGCCCTGCCCTGGACCCCCGTCTGCGGGCAGGGGTAGCACGCCGTGGGGGTGGGGCACCACCCCCTTCGCCCATGACTGGACCCAGCGTGACCGCTCGAGCGCGCAGGGTCGCCACGTAGGCCCACCGGGTCAGCCGCGGGTCACCCGGAGCGCCAGCCGGCCCGTCAGCGGGCCGCTCGACTGCCGACGAGGACGCCGTCGTCCGCCGCCAGGGCGCGGACGAGCCGCAGGTGCTCCTCCGGCGGCAGCGCGGCGCCCCGGGCAGCGGCGGCGGTGCGCACACCTGCGGGCAGCGCCGCCTCCACCTCCTGAGCGCAAAGGACGACGTCGGGGTCGAACAGGCGCGGGGAGGCGCCGGTGCGCGCGCCCTGGGCCTCGGCGGCCGCGAGCACGACGGCGGCGTCCTCGGCCCTGCCGCGGCGCACCAGCACGGCGGCCACCTGGCACATGGCCGAGATCCAGGCGAGGGCCTCCCCCAGCGCCCAGGCCCGCTCGCCGAAGTCGGCGGCGGCGCGCCAGGCCGGGGCGGTGCGGCCCAGCGCCAGCTCGGCCTTCGCCTGCATCTGGCGCGCCGCGAGGGCCACCGAAGGGGTCCCTGACGGGTCGGCGGCGGCCACGCACCGCTCGAAGACCTCCACGGCCTCCGCCAGGGCGCCCCCGTGCAGCTCGGCGACGCCGAGCGAGAGCAGCGCGTCCGCCTCGATGACGCCCGAGCGCGCCTGCTCGGCGACGCCGAGGGCCGCCAGGGCGTCGCCGCGGGCACCGTCGGCGTCCCCGTCGGCGACGGCGCGCCAGAAGGCGCGGTTGGTGAGCACGCGGGCGCGGGTGCGGGGGTCGTCGGTCAGCTCCGCCAGCTCCGCGGCGCGTGCGAGCGCCGCGGAGGACGCCGCCGGGTCTCCGAGGAGGCGGGCGAAGAGGCTGACGCAGGTCCAGCCGTAGGAGCGCAGGGCCGGGCCGACGCCGGGGTCGAGCGCGGGGTCGGCGTCCAGCGCCTCCAGCGCCGCGCGCAGCCGGGCGGCGCTGGGGGCGGTGCGGGACGGCCTGGCGTACAGCGACCAGTGCGCCCCGGTGCCGATGCGCACGGCATCGCCCGGGGAGGCCGCGGCGAGCGCGGCGTCGACGTCCGCGGCGGCGGCGTCCAGGCGGGCCATCGCCTCGGTGCCGGCCAGACCGCGCAGGTCGGGCGGAGCCGCCTCGGCCAGCCGCACCACCCAGGCGGTGTGCCGGGCCACCAGCGCGGCGCGGCGCGCGGGGTCGAGGCGCGCGGCGGCGAAGCGGCGGACCACTCCGAGGAGCCAGAAGCGGCGCGGCGCCCCGGGGGCGGAGACGGAGACCAGGCTGCGGGCGACGAGGTCGGCGACCGCGGTCACCGCGTCGGGGCGGGCCAGGACCTCCCGCGCGGCGTCGAGGTCGAACGCCCCGGCGAACACCGACAGGGAGGCGAGGACCTCCGCCTCGTCGGGGCTGAGCCTGTCGTACGACCACGCGATGGTCCCCTGCATCGTCTGGTGGCGCGTGTCCCCCCGGCGCCCTCCGCGCAGGAGGGACTCGTGGTCGTCGAGGAGGCCGAGCAGGTCCTCCAGGGTGAGGGCGCGCAGCTGGGCGGCGGACAGCTCCAGCGCCAGCGGCAGGCCGTCCAGGGCGGTGCACAGGCGGTCCAGGCCGCGCAGCTCCTCGGGGGTGGGCCGCCAGCCCGGAGCGGAGGCCTCCGCGCGGGCGAGGAAGAGGCGGACGGCGTCCCCGTCCACGCCGCCCGACAGCGTGGGCACCTCGTGGGTGCGCTCGCCCTCGGCGCGCAGCGCCTCCCGGCTGGTCACGAGGAGCCGCAGGCGGGGGCAGTGGTGGAGGAGGTCCTCGGCGACGGCGGCGGCGTCGTCGAGGAGGTGCTCGCAGTCGTCGAGGACCACCAGCGCCTCGCGCTCGCGCAGCACGCGGACCACGGTGGCGGTGTCGGTGGCCCGGTCTCCCGTGAGCGGCACGGCCAGGCCCAGGGCCGCGGACAGCGCCCGCAGCACGGGGCTGTCACCACCGGTCGGGTCGACCACGGGTGGAGCCGGCACGGGGCCGAGGGCGACCAGCCAGGGACCGTCGGCGTCGTCACGGCGCCGGGCCACCTCCAGCGCGAGCCGGGTCTTGCCGGTGCCGCCCGGGCCCGTGAGCGTGACGAGGCGGTGCTCCCGCACGAGCCGGCCGACCTCCTCCAGCTCCGCGGCGCGGCCCACGAGGGGTGTCGCGGGCAGCGGCAGGTTGGTCGAGCGCACGGGCGGGCCGACCGGCACGACCCGCTCCGCCGCGCCGGTCCCCTCAGCGCTCCTCGGGACGACGACGGCGACGGCGACGGCGGGCAGCAGCAGGTCGGGGTCGTGGGCGAGCAGGCGCCGGAGCAGGTCCTGCACGCGCGGCCCCGGCTCGGCGCCGAGCTCGGCCTGCAGCAGGGAGCGCAGCTCAGCGAGGCGCCCCAGCGCGTCCGCCTGGCGGCCCTGGCGGTACAGCGCCACGGCCAGCAGCTCCCACCCGCGCTCGCGCAGCGGGTGCTCGGCGGTGAGCGAGGCGGCGGCTCCGGCGGCGGCGGCGTCGTCGCCGAGCGCCAGCTGGGCCGCCACCGCGTCCTCCCTGGCCGACAGCAGCAGCTGCTGCAGCCGCTCGGCCTCGGGCGCGGCCCAGGGGCGGTCGGCCACGTCGGCGAGGGCGGGCCCGCGCCACAGCCGCAGTGACTGCTCGAGCAGCGCGGCGGCGCGCGCGGGGTCCGCCTCCAGCTGGTCACGCCCCTCGACGGCGAGCCGCTCGAAGCGGTGGGCGTCGACGGCGGCGTCGGGCAGCAGCAGGGCGTACCCGGGCCCGCGGCGGACCAGGGGCTGCACCGGCGCGGCGGCCTCGCCGCCCCTGCTGGTCCTGCCGGCGCCGGCAGGACCAGCAGGGGCGGCAGGTCGCGGGGCACCCGTCGACCCCGCGGGCAGGAGGGTCCGCCGCAGGCGCGAGACGTGCGCCTGGGTGGTGCCCGCCGCGCTGGGCGGGGGCGCGCCGTCCCACAGGTCCTCGTGGAGCGCGGCGTCGAGCACCGTCGCGCCGCGCGCCAGGACGAGGCGCAGCAGCAGGGCCCGCGGGACGGCGCCGCCCACCGCCACCGGGCGCCCGTCGACCACCACCTCGAGGTCTCCCAGGACGCCGACCAGGACGCCGTCGCTCACCCCCGGCTGCACCGGGTCAGCGAACACCAGGGCGCCTCGAGATCGCCAGCGGCGCGGGCACACCCCGCGCCGCCGGCTCAGCGCAGCGCGAAGCGCTGCAGCTCGCCGGCGTAGGCCTTGGCCGGGGGCCGTGCGTACTCCCCGCGCCGGCTCGTGGACAACCCCGCCAGCACGAGCGCCTGCGCCATGCCCACCGCCGCGGCCACGCCGTCGACGACGGGCACGCCCAGCTCGTCCGACAGCGACGCGGCGAGGTCGGTCATGCCGGCGCAGCCGAGGACGAGCACGTCGCTGTCGTCGTCGTCGAGGGCCCTCGCGCACGCGGCGGCGATGGTGGCCCGGGCCAACGGGTCGGTCTCGAGCTCGAGCACCGGGATCTCGCAGGCGTGCACGCCGGCGCAGTGCTCCCCGAAGCCGTAGCGGACGGCGAGCTCGCGGGCGCGCGGCGCGGTGCGCGCCAGCGTCGTCACCACGCTGAAGGACCGGCCGACGAGCACCGCGGCGTGCATGGCGGCCTCGGCGATGCCGAGCACCGGCCCGCGGGCCACCTCGCGGCAGGCGTCCAGGCCCGGATCTCCGAAGCAGGCCACGACGTGCGCGTCGGCCCCGGTGGCGCTGCCCTCGAGCACCGCCTCGAGCAGACCGGGAACGGCGAGCGCCTCGTCGTAGTGGCTCTCGATGCTCGCCGGACCGGAGCGGGAGGTGACGGCGCGCACGGTGGTGCCCGGGCCGGCTGCGGCCCGGGCACCCTCCGCGACGAGCGCCGTCATGGACCCCGTGGTGTTGGGGTTGACGACGTCGACGATCACCTGACGTCCACCACCTGCGGGGTCTCGTCGGTGACGATAGAGCCGTCCGTCATGCCGCTGCCGCCCTCGGCGACCGCCATGGCGGTCAGCGTCGGGGAGCCGGGGCGCAGGGCGAGGGCGCGGTAGACCACCAGGCCGAGGCCGCAGCCGATGAACCAGGACCAGTCACTGATCCACAGCGCCTCATCGACCAGGCGGGGCAGCAGCACCGAGGCGATGGCCACCCCGCCGGCGATGCCCGTGGCGATGACGGCGTCGGGGTTGTAGCCGTTGCGGTACCAGTAGCCGGCGCGCTCGTCCATGGAGTACATGGCGTCGACGGCGATGCGCTGCTTGCGCACGAGGAAGTAGTCGGCGATGAGCACGCCGAACAGCGGGCCGATGAGCGCCCCGAGGATGCCCAGCGTGTAGTGGATGGCGGTGTCGTCGGCGTACCAGTTCCACGGGGTGAGCACCACGGAGCCGACCGCGGCGATCATGCCGCCGGCGCGCCAGGAGATCTTCTGCGGGTTGACGTTGGAGAAGTCGAACGCCGGGGCGATGAAGTTGGCGACGATGTTGATGCCGATGGTGGCCGTGGTGAACGTCACCGCACCGAGGACGACGGCGAACGTGGAGTCGATCTGCGCGACGGTCTCCACCGGGTCGGTGATGAGGCGGCCGTACACGGGCAGCGTCGCGGCGGCCGTCAGGACTGTCAGGAGGGAGAACAGCACGAAGTTCACCGGCAGCCCGAGGAAGTTGCCCTTCTTCACGGCACCGAAGGTGCGGGCGTAGCGGGAGAAGTCACCGAAGTTGAGCATCGGGCCGGAGAAGTAGGCCACCACCAGGGCCGTGGCCGAGAGCATGGTCCCGAGCTGCTGCAGCGGCGTCAGGGACACCTCCGACAGGGTGAGGGACACGTCGAAGTCGGCCTTGACCAGCAGGTACCCGCACAGGACGAACATCACGACGTAGACCGCGGGGCCGCAGAAGTCGATGAAGCGCCGGATGGCCTCCATGCCGCGCCAGAACACCGCCGCCTGCACCGCCCACAGGAAGGCGTACGTGGCGTAGCCGAGCACGCTCAGGCCGAGGAAGCCGTGCTGGGAGGCGTCGGCGTAGGGGGCCAGGCCCGGCCACAGCCGGATGAGGACGACGTCGAGCGCGGCCGAGGCGAGGTAGGTCTGGATGCCGTACCAGGCCACCGCGATGGCGCCGCGGATGATCGCGGGGATGTTGGCGCCCTTGACGCCGAACACGGCCCGGTTGACGACGGCGTACGGCACGCCCGTGACCTGGCTCGGCTTGGCCACGAGGTTGCACAGGACGTAGACGATGGTGATGCCGGCGATGAGCGCCACGAACACCTGCCAGCTCGCCAGGCCGAGGGCGAACAGGCTGCCCGCGGTGACGTACCCGCCGACGCTGTGCACGTCCGACATCCAGAACGCGAAGAGGTTGTACGAGCCCCACTTCTGCTCGCGCAGCGGGGCGAGGTCGGCGTTGGTCAGGCGCGGGTCGTAGCCGGCCTTGATGACCGCGTCCCCGGCGGCGCCGTGCGCGGCCACGGGCGCTGCCGCGGTGGGACTGCCGACGACGACGCCGGCGGCCGGCGGGGCGCTGCTGGCGCCGGACCGGCGCGTGGAGGTATCAGGCACGGGGTCTCCTCGGGACGGGGCGGTCTGAGCTGCTGACCGACGACGCTAGGAAGCCCGTGTTGCCACCGGGTTGCCCTCGTCGTATATCTCGCACGACCACGGCGGACCACCTCACCCGGGCTCCTCGTCGAGGGGGACGTCGGCGACGACGTCCCCCAGCCGCCGCTGGTGGGCCCGCGCCACCGCCACGAGCGCGTCGGCGTCACGGCCGGCGAAGGCCTCCAGCATCTGCGCGTGCTCGGCGTGGAGGCGCTCGCGCGCCTGCCACGTCGACCAGCGCATGGGCTGCACCGCCTCGGTGAGGTTCCACGCCTGCTCCACCATGCCCAGCAGGCGCGGCATCCCCGCCGGGGCCATGAGCGCCACGTGGAAGGCCCGGCTGTGCTCGTGGTAGCTGCGCACGTCGCCGTCGGTGAGGCACGCGCGCAACGCCGCGAGCGCCTCGTGGGCCTGGTCGACGTCGTCGTCGGTGGCGCGGGGAGCGGCTGCGCGCAGCGCCGCCTCCTCCAGCGCCCCGCGCACCACGTACAGCTCGGCCAGCTCGCTGCGCGAGAGCCGGGCCACGGCGTACCCGGCGTGGGCGCGGTGCACCACGAGGCCCTCCCCCACGAGCACCTGCAGCGCCTCGCGCACGGGGATCGGGCTGACGCCGAACGCCTCGGCCACCTCGCGCAGCGGGATCGCGCTGCCCGGAGGGGCGTCTCCGGAGATCACCGCGCGGCGCAGCTCCGCCAGCACTCCGCGGGAGGGGTGCTGGCCCGCCGGCGCCCGCAGTCGCGCGACGAGCGGCGAGGGGTGCCGCACCGGCGGAGGCTAGGCCCGTCCACGACGCTGCGGTGGGCACGGTGCGAGATCCGGCCGGCGAGGGGACCGCAGGGACGAGGAAGCCCCCGCACCGGGACCGGTGCGGGGGCTTCGTGGAGCCGCCTCGGGGAATCGAACCCCGGACCTATTCATTACGAGTGAATCGCTCTGCCGACTGAGCTAAGGCGGCGTGCACGGCGGTGGACGCTGTGCAGCGGGGTCCACCATACCCGGCGCGCCAGCCCGGACACGCCGAACCGCTCAAGCCCGCGCGTCGGCGCGCCGTTGACCTGGCATGCACGACGACGTCACCCCCGCTCCCAGCCGGCTCCGCAGCGGCCCGCCCACCGGTCCGCGCTCCGCCGGCCTGGCCGTGGTGCTGCCGCCGCCGGCAGCAGCCGTCGTGGACCTGGACGCCCGCCGCGCCCGCACCAGCCCCGTGGTGGACCTCACCTCCGCCGGTCGGGGCCCGCGGTCGGCCCGCCCGCAGGACGCGCTCGTCGAGCTGCGGCCCGCGCCCCTGGTGCTGACCGCCGTCGACGAGTCGACGCTGAGCCTCCAGGACCGGGTGCGCCTGCGCGCCCTCGAGGCCGACCACCGCTGACCAGCCGCTGACCAGCCGCTGACGAGCGCTGGGAGCTCCTCCCGACGGGGCCCCGTCAGCCGGTCAGCTGTCGCAGGTGGCGTCCTGGCCGGGCAGCACACCGCTGAGCAGGTAGCCGTCCACGGCGCCGTCCACGCACGCCGAGCCCCTCCGGTAGGCGGTGTGCCCCTCCCCCCGGTAGGTGAGCAGGCGCGCCGAGGAGAGCTGGGAGGCCAGCGACTGCGCCCACACGTAGGGCGTGGCCGGGTCGTTCGTGGTGCCCACGACGAGGACCGGCGCCGCGCCCTCGGCCTTCACCGGGGCGGGCGTGCGGGTGGGCGGCACCGGCCACACCCCGCACTGCAGGGCCCCGTAGCTCAGCGAGCGGCCGAAGGTGGGCGAGCGCTGCTCGAGCTGGGCCGCCTCCGCGGCCATGCCCTCGGGACTGGCGTCCACCGGGCGGTCCAGGCAGCTGATCGCGGTGAAGGCCTGGAGGATGTTGGAGCTGTACGTCCCGTCCGGCTGGCGCCCCGCGTAGGCGTCGGCGAGCTGCAGGAGCCGTGAGCCGTCACCGCCCCGGGCGTCTCGGACGGCCCTGTCGAGCAGGGGCCAGGTGCCCGAGTCGTAGAGGGTGGCGATGACGCCCTGGAACGCCAGCGGTGCGGTGAGCGGCCGCTGCGGGTCCGAGGTGCCCAGGGGCTCCTTGCGCGCGGCCGTGAGCACGTCGCGCACCTGCTGCACCACGGCGTCCGCCGTGCTCCCCAGGTCGCAGCCGGAGCGCTGCGAGCAGGCCTGCGCGTAGGCCCGCAACGACTGCTCCAGCCCCTCGGCCTGGACGAGGTCGACGTCGGTGGCGCTGGAGGCCGGGTCGAGCGCGCCGTCGAGCACGAGCCGCCCCACCCGGTGCGGGAAGCGCCCGGCGTACTCGGCGCCCAGCAGCGTGCCGTAGCTCTTGCCCAGGTAGTCGAGCCGCTCGGAGCCGACGGCCGCCCGCAGCACGTCGAGGTCGCGGACGGCGTCCGCGGTGCCCAGGTGCCCGAGCAGCAGCCCGGCGTCCACCTCGCACCCCTGGGCGAACTGCTCCGCCTCGCTGGTCTCCTCCGCCAGTCCGGTCGGCGTGGTCGGGTCGGCCGGGTCCGCCCGGTAGGCGTCGAACTCGGCGTCGGACAGGCACTGGACGGGCTGGGAGGAGCCGGTGCCGCGCGGGTCGAAGGCGACCACGTCGTACCGCTGCTCGACCGCGTCGCTGACCACCGCCTGGACGCCTCCGCGCAGCCACGCCACGCCGGAGGCCCCGGGCCCGCCGGGGTTGACCAGCAGCGAGCCGACCTTCCGCGAGGGGTCGGTCGCGGGGTGCCGGGCCACCGCCAGCCCCAGCCGGTCCCGGTCGGGCTGGGACCAGTCGACGGGGACCTCGACCGTGGCGCACTGCAGGCCGCCACCGCAGTCGGACCAGTCGACCCGCTGGTCGTAGTAGCGGGCGTAGGCGGGGTCCGTGGCCTGCTCGCCGGGCACCGCCGTCGTCGACGGCGTCGGGGGCAGCGTGGTGGGGGCGCCGCCGGTCGGCTCCGGCGTCCCGCTGCACGCGGTCAGCGCCAGGGCCGCGGCGGCCAGCAGGGCGGCGCCGCGGAGGAGGCGGCGTCCGGGACGGCCCGGGACGGGGGGAGGCGCAGCGGTCACGGGCGCAGGGCGAGGGCCATGGCCTCGACGGCCAGGAGCGGGCTGACGCTCGCGGCGATGCGGCGACGGGCGGTGGCGACGGCGTCGAGCCGGGTCAGCGTCTGCTCGGGGGTGCCCCGGCGCGCCAGGGACGCCACCTCGCGGGCGAGCTCGGCGTTGACGAGGTCCACCCCGGCGCCCAGCTGCACCACCAGCACGTCCCGGTACAGGGAGGCGAGGTCGACCAGGGCCCGGTCGAGCACGTCGCGGCGGGCGCGGGTGGCGCGCTTCTTCTGGTCGTCCTCGAGGGCCTTGACCTGCGAGCGCAGGGCCGGCGGGAGCGATCCGGCGGCCTCGGCGCCCAGCGAGCGCAGCAGCTCCGCGCGCTCGGCGGCGTCGCGCTCCGCCGTCGTCGCGGCCGCCTCCTCGGAGGCGACGTCCACCAGCTCCCCTGCCCGCACCACGGCCTCCCCCACGCCCGTCACCTCGAACGCCAGCTGCAGCACCTGCCGGCGCCGCAGCCTGGCCCCCTCGTCGCGCGCCAGGCGCCGGGCCAGCCCGACGTGGCTCTGCGCCGCACGAGCGGCGTAGGCCGCCATCGTCGGGTCGATCCCGTCGCGGCGCACCAGCAGGGCGGCGACGTCGTCGGGAGGGGGCACCCGCAGCCGCACCGGGCGGCAGCGCGACTGGATGGTGGTCACCATGTCCTCGGGGCTGGGAGCGCACAGCAGCCACACCGTGCGCGGCGGGGGCTCTTCGATCGACTTGAGCAGCGTGTTGGCGCTGTGCTCGGTGAACCTGTCGGCGTCCTCCACGAGCACCACCCTCCAGCGGCCGGACGAAGGGGCGCGGGCGGCGCGCTGCACGAGCGCGCGCACGTCGTCCACCCCGATGCTGAGCTTCTCGGTGGCCACCACCTGCACGTCGGCGTGGGTGCCGGCCAGCACCGTGCGGCACGCGTGGCAGGTGCCGCAGCCGCGGTCGGCGAGGTCCTCGCGGTCGCACTGGAGGGCGGCGGCGAAGGCCCGTGCCGCCGTGGAGCGGCCCGAGCCCGGCGGCCCGGTGAACAGCCAGGCGTGGGTCATGGCCGAGGGCGTGGTGACGGCCCCGCGCAGCTGGGTGACCACCTCCGGCTGCCCCGCGACGTCCTCCCAGACGCTCACCGGCCGGCGTCCCAGGCGTCGGCGGGGTCGACGTCGCGGCCGGGGCCGGTCGGCGAGACCGCACGCGGCTGCTCGACCGGCTGCTCGTCCAGCCGCTCGGTGCGGTGCTCGGACCCGTGCCCGGCGTGCTGCTCGGCGTCCTGCTCGGGTGCCGGTGGCCGCGCGCGGCGGTCGAGGTGCGGCGGCGGGGGGAGCAGCGGCTCCAGGCGCTCGCGCACCTCCCGCGCCACCTCCTCGGCCGCTGCGCCCGCGTCGACCACGTGGAAGCGGCTCCGGTTGCGGCGCGCCAGCTGCCGGAAGCGCTCGCGCACGGCCTCGTGGAACGCCTCGGGCTCGCGCTCGAGCCGGTCCAGCTGCTCCCCGAGGCGGGCGCGGGCGGCCTCGGGGGCCAGGTCGAGCAGCACGGTGGCGTCGGGCAGGAGGTCCTCGGTGCCCCACAGCGAGAGCGAGGCGACCTCGTCGGCCTCCAGCGCCCGGCCGGCGCCCTGGTAGGCGACGGAGGAGTCGAGGTAGCGGTCGGTGACCACCACCGCGCCGCGCGCCAGCGCCGGGCGCACCAGCTCGGCGACGTGGTGCGCCCGGTCCGCGGCGTACAGGAGGGCCTCGGCGCGCGGGGAGACGTGGCCGCCGTGGAGCAGCAGCTGCCGGATGCCGAGGCCCAGCTCGGTGGCTCCGGGCTCGCGGGTGAGGACCACCTCGTGGCCGCGCTCGCGCAGCCAGGCGGCCAGCAGCCGGGCCTGGGTGCTCTTGCCGGCCCCGTCACCGCCCTCCAGCGAGATGAAGAAGCCGGGGCCGCTGCGGCGGCGCTCGGGCCGCGCGGTGCTGCGCAGGCGCCAGGCGCGGGCCAGGTCCGCGCGCAGCGGGCCGGACTGGCCGTCGTCGAGGGTGCGGTAGGCCGCCAGGCCGATGCCGGTGGCCAGCACCGCCGCCACCAGCAGCGTCAGCGCGGCGCCGTTGTAGGTCACGCCCGCGGTGTCGGTGACCTGGATGCGGTGCGTGCCGAACAGCGCCGCCAGCGCCGGCGCCAGGGCCAGCACGCCCACCAGCACGATGCGCGCGGAGGACTGGACGAAGGCGAAGGTGCGCCCGCGCACCTCGTCGGCCACCTCGAGCCCGAGCAGCGTGTACCCGGTCACCCAGGCGACGCCGCCGCAGGCGCCGACCGCCAGCGACAGGGCCGCGACGATGACGATGTTGGGGACCAGCGCCAGGGGGAACAGCACCACGCCCGCGGTGACGAGGGACAGCGCGAAGAGCCGCCAGCGCGGCAGCGCGGCCAGCACCCGCGGCCCCGACCACATGCCGAGCGCCAGGCCCGTGAAGACCGCGGCGAAGAGCACGCCGTAGCCGGGGTCGCCGGCGTCGAGGTCCTCCACGAAGGTCCGGGCGACGCCGATGACGAAGCCGCCCGCCGCGAAGGCGCCCAGCATCCCGACCACCAGGCCGCGCACGAGCGGCGTCGACCAGACGTAGCGCCAGCCCTCGACGATGCTGCGGCCCACGCCCTCGGGCACCGGCGCGGTGCCGTCCTCGTCGGTCCTGCGCGACGGCAGCACCAGGCGGGCCACCACCAGGGCGGCCACGAGGTAGCTGGCCGCGTTGAGGTACAGGGAGACGGCCACCCCGTCGAGGGCGCTGGGCAGCACCGGGTTGAGCAGGGAGAGGCCGCTGAACAGCAGCGCCGCGACCGGGGCCGTGCCGTAGGTGACCACCAGCGTCAGCTGGTTGGCGGCCTCCAGCGAGGGCCGCGGGACGATGTTGGGGACGGTGGCGTCCTTGGCGGGGGTCCAGAACAGCCCCACCACCTCGATGAGCACCGTCGCGACGAGCAGCCACCACAGGGTGCCGACGAGCGGGATGCTGGCGAAGAGCAGGCCGCGCAGCACGTCGCCGACGACCATGGTCGTCTTGCGGTCCCAGCGGTCGGCGACGACGCCGGCCAGGGGGCCGAAGACCACGGCGGGCGCCAGGCGCAGCACGAGGACGCCGGCGACGGCGAGGTTGGCGGCGGCGTAGGCGTCCCGGGCGCCACCGGACAGGCTCACCGCGAGCGCGGTGGTGGCGAGCAGGCCCAGCCAGTCACCCAGGCTGGACAGGCCCAGGCACCACCACAGCTGGCGGAAGGACCGGATGCGCAGCACCGCGCGCACCCCGTGGTCCTCCGTCGTCGTCCCGGCCGTCGCGGCGGCGCCGCCCGGCACCGCAGCGCTCGTCACCGGGTCAATGTAACCGCGGCTGCTGACCGCGGACGGTCCGTGCACAGCCACCCGGAGCAGTGGTGCGCCGAGGTCCGCGCGGGGTCACGCCGCGAGCGGGTAGACGGCCACCGGGGTGCTCGTCGGGGCGGTGCTGCCACCGGCGGGCTCGAGCGTCACGGCCACCGCGGTGGCGCCCTCAGCGGCGCCCTGGAGCACCTCAGGAGCGTCCGCAGGGTCCGAGACGGTGCCGGCGGAGCGGGGGGCCTGGTCCCCGGTGACCCACCACAGCTGCCAGGTGCGGCCGCGGGGCGCCTGCTCGACGCCCGTGGGCACGAGCACCGCCTCACCCAGGGACGCCGAGGCGACCACGCGGGTGGAGCCCCATCCGTCGCCGCCGTCCTGCGCCGCCACGGTGACGGCGTCGGGGGCAGCGGCGATCTTCGCGACGGCGTAGGCCGTCTGCTGGGCGCGCTCGGCGTCGGCGCGCCAGCGCAGCGCGGTCCACCCGCCAAGAGCGGCGGCGGCCACGAGGACGGCGGCGGCAGCGGCGGCCACCGCGGGCAGCCAGCGGCTGCTGCGGGAGCGCCGGCGGGCGCGCCGCAGCGCCAGCTCGTCCCCGCCCTCGGCGGAGGGCTCCGGGGCCGCCTCCGCCACAGCGGCGGTGGACGGGGGCGTGGTCGTCGCCGCAGCGGCCGGCCGCGCTGCCGCGGTCGACGGCGGAGCGGGCGGCAGCTGCTCGACGTCGTCCAGCGCCGCGAGCACGGAGGCGCGCAGCGCGGCGGAGGGCTCCACCGGGGCGGTGAGGTCGGCCAGGGCCTCGCGCAGCTCGGCCAGCTCGGCGCGGCAGGCCGCGCAGCCGGCGAGGTGCGCCTCGGCCTCGCGCGCCTCGGCGCCGGTGAGGGCGTCGACGGCGTAGGCGGCGGTCAGGTCGTGCTCGCTCACGTCGTCCTCCTCACCGTCGAGCCGGCGGTCCGCGCCGCGGGTGCCGCTCCGGGCTCGGAGCGCGTCATCTCGGTGCGCAGCCGGGTCAGCCCGTCGCGCAGGCGCGTCTTGACGGTGGGCACCGGGACGCCCAGGCGCTGGGAGATCTCCGTGGAGGTGCGCCCGCCCCAGTAGGCGAGCACCACGGCCTCGCGCTGCAGGTCCGTCAAGCCGCCCAGCGCCGCCCGCACGCGGGTCTCGTCCTCGTGCTGCAGCACCTGCTCGGAGACGTCGTCGTAGGCGGTGCGGTTCTCGCCGGCGGCCACCCGGTCCTCGCGGTCCTCGCGTGACCGCACGGAGCGCACGCGGTCGACGGCGCGCCGGTGGGCGATGGTGGCCGCCCAGGCGCCGACCGAACCCGCCTCGGGGTCGAAGCGCGCGGCCTGGCGCCACAGCTCGACCATCACCTCCTGCGCCACCTCCTCCGCCTGGGACGGGTTGCGCAGCACGGCGCGCGTCACGCCGAGCACCTTCGGCGCCACGGCGTCGTAGACCTCGGCGAACGCGTCCCGGTCTCCCCCGGCCACCCGGGCCATCGCCGCGGCCAGCGGGTCACCGCCGCGCCCTGCGCCTGCTCCGGCACGACTCACCCCTTCCTGGCCCACGGGTCCTCCTCCGTGCTCCTGGCAGCAGTTCGTCGCTGCTCGCCCCTCGGATGGGGGCCGAACGGGTGGTGCGTGCGGGCGGGCGCGGTGCGCCTCACGGTCGAGCCCCTGTCCCGGCCGCGCGAGCCCGTCAGCCCCCGGCCGGCGTCGACCGGGTGGTGCTCGCGCGCGGGGCCCGCTTGGTCGCGGTCTTCGCGCCCGCCCTGGCCCCCGTCTTCGCCCCGCCCTTGGTGCCCTTGGCCGGTCCCTTGGCGCGCTTCTCGGCCAGCAGCTCCGCGGCGCGCTCCAGGGTCACGGCCTCGACCGTGTCGGCGGTGCGCAGCGTGGCGTTGGTGGTGCCGTCGGTGACGTAGGGACCGAACCGCCCCTCCTTCACCACCACCGGGGAGCCGCTCACCGGGTCGGTGCCGAGCTCGCGCAGCGGCGCCGCCGCCGCCCGGCCGCCGCGACCGCGCTTGGGCTCGGCGTACAGCGCGAGGGCCTCCTCCAGGGTCACCTCGAAGAGCTGGTCCTCGCTGGTGAGCGACCGCGAGTCGGTGCCCTTCTTGAGGTAGGGCCCGTAGCGGCCGTTCTGGGCGGTGATCTCCTCGCCGGTGGCGGGGTCGGTGCCCACCAGGCGCGGCAGCGACAGCAGCTTCAGCGCCTCGTCGAGCCCGACGGTCTGCAGCTGCATGCTCTTGAACAGCGAGGCGGTGCGGGGCTTGGCGCTCTTGGGAGCGCCGTCCTCGAGCACCTCGGTGACGTAGGGGCCGAACCGCCCCGCGCGGGTCACCACCGTGCGGCCGGTGGCCGGGTCGGTGCCGAGCTCGCGCTCGCCGTCGCCGGCGGTCTCCAGCAGCTCGCGGGCCTTGGCGGGGGTCAGCTCGTCGGGGGCGAGGTCGTCCGGGACCGAGGCGCGCTGGGGCTCGGCGCCCTCGGGCGCACCCTCCGCCGGCGGGATCTCGAGGTAGGGGCCGTAGCGGCCGACCCGCAGCGTGATGCCCTCGCCCACGTCGAGGGAGTTGACGCCGCGGGCGTCGATGTCGCCGAGGTGCTCCACCAGCGGCTTCAGCCCGGTGCGCCCGGCCGGGGACGGCGCACCCCCGCCGGCGCCGCCACCCGCGGCGGCGGAGCCGCCCGCGCCGTCGGTGCCGAAGTAGAAGCGGCTCAGCCAGGCGCGGCGGTCCTCGGAACCGCTGGCGATCCTGTCGAGGTCGTCCTCCATCTCGGCGGTGAAGTCGTAGTCGACCAGGTGGTCGAAGTGCTCCTCGAGCAGCCTCACCACAGCGAACGCCAGCCAGCTGGGCACCAGCGCGGTGCCTCGGCGCCACACGTAGCCGCGGTCGGAGATGGTGGCGATGGTCGCCGCGTAGGTGGACGGGCGCCCGATGCCCCGCTCCTCCAGGGCCTTCACCAGGCTCGCCTCGGTGTAGCGCGGCGGCGGGGAGGTCTCGTGGCCGTCGGCGGAGGCGGCCAGCACGTCCACGCGCTGTCCCTGCTCCAGCTGCGGCAGGCGCCGCTCGGCGTCCCCCGAGCCGTGGCGCTCCTCGTCGCGCCCCTCCTCGTAGGCGGCCAGGAAGCCGCGGAAGGTGATGACGGTGCCCGAGGCGGACAGCTCCACCTGGTGCGCACCGGGCCGCAGCGTGCCGGTGGGCGAGGTGCCCTCGCCCGCGGGAGCGCCGGCGGGGGCGACGACGTCCACCGAGCCCCCGATCCGCACGGTGGCGGTGGAGCCGCGGGCGTCGGCCATCTGGCTGGCGACGGTGCGCTGCCAGATCATCTCGTAGAGGCGGAACTCCTCGCCGCGCAGCTGGCCCGCCACCTGCGCCGGGGTGCGGAAGACGTCACCGGCGGGACGGATGGCCTCGTGGGCCTCCTGCGCGTTCTTCGCCTTGGAGGCGTAGGTGCGCGGCTTCTCCGCCACGTACTCCGCGCCGTACAGCTGCGCCGCCTGCGAGCGCGCGGCGCTGACCGCCTGCTGCGACAGCGACACCGAGTCGGTGCGCATGTACGTGATCCAGCCGTTCTCGTACAGCGACTGGGCGGTGCGCATCGTCTGGCGGGCCGAGGAGCCGAGCTTGCGGCTGGCCTCCTGCTGCAGCGTGGAGGTGGTGAACGGCGCCGCGGGCTTGCGGGAGTAGGGCTTGGTCTCCACCGAGGTCACCGCCAGGCCCTGCGCGCCGGCGGCCCGCAGGCCCTGCGCGACGGCGGTGGCGGCGGCCTCGTCCAGGCGCACCAGCCCGGCGCCGAGGGCGGCGGCGCGCTCGGTGAGCTGGCCGGTGTCGGCGAAGTCGCGGCCGGTGGCCACGCGGGCGCCGTCGACGGAGACGAGGCGGGTGGTGAAGCGCTGGGCGGCAGCGGACGCCGGGTCCTGCGCTGACAGGTCGGCCTGGACGTCCCAGTACGACGCCGAGCGGAACGCCATCCGCTCGCGCTCGCGCTCCACGACCATGCGGGTGGCCACGGACTGCACGCGGCCCGCGGACAGGCCGGCGCGGACCTTGCGCCACAGCACCGGGGAGACCTCGTAGCCGTACAGGCGGTCGAGGATCCGGCGGGTCTCCTGCGCGTCGACCATGTGCGCGTCGATGTCGCGCGTGGCCTCCAGGGCGCGCTGGATGGCCTCCCGGGTGATCTCGTGGAAGACCATCCGCTTGACCGGCACAGTGGGCTGGAGGGTCTGCAGCAGGTGCCACGCGATGGCCTCGCCCTCGCGGTCCTCGTCGGTGGCGAGGTAGAGCTCGTCGGCCTCCTTGAGGGCCCGCTTGAGCTCGGTGACCTTCTTCTTCTTGTCGGCGTCGACCACGTAGTAAGGCTCGAAGCCGTTCTCCACGTCCACGGCGAACTTGCCGAACGGGCCCTTCTTCATCTCCGCGGGCAGCTCGGAGGGCTGCGGCAGGTCGCGGATGTGGCCGACGCTGGCCTCGACCTCGTACCCGTCGCCGAGGTAGCCGGCGATGGTGCGCGCCTTGGCCGGCGACTCGACGATGACGAGCCGGCGCACGGGCGCTGCGGAGGTGGAGCTTCGGGCCACGGACGGGCCTGCCTTCCTGGCGGTCGGGCTGGCGCGCGGCCAGCGGGTGCGTGTCTGAGCGGTCGGGCCGTCAGCGGTGAGCCCTCCGGGGGCGTCCCGCGCGGCGGCTCAGCCGGGGGACCCGGGCCTCGCCGTCGGCTGCGGCGCGGTCACCGTACCTCCCGCTGCGCCGGCCCCGCCCCCGGCGCGCGGCGCGCCGGTCCCCCGCCGGCGGGGCGGGGCCACCCGTCCGGCGTCGTCTCCGGCCCGGCACCGGCCACCTGGCCGGCCGTCTCGGAGACCGCCCGGCCAGGCCCTCGGTCGGCCGCTCGGTCAGCCGCTCGGTCAGCCGATCGATCGGCGGAGCGCTGCAGCAGGAGGAGCACCAGCAGGGCCGAGCAGGCGGCACCGCCCACCCCCAGCGCACCGCCCGCTCCGGCCACCAGCTGGCCCAGCCGACCGGTCGGCTCCGGGGGCACCGCCGCCCACGTGACGGCCAGCGCGGCGGCCGCTGCGCCGAGCCCCACCACCGCACCGGCCACGAGGACGACGACGGCGGCGGCGCGTCCGGCCGACCCCACCCCCGCCGTCGGGCGGCCCCCCGCCAGCGGCGCGAGCAGGGCCCCCCAGGCCAGCACCACGAGCATGGCGGCCACCGCGTCGCTGGGGCGGTGCCAGCCCGCCGCGAGGGTGCCGACCCCGATGGCGGACGTGTAGGCCGCCCCGAGCACGGCCACCAGCGGCCGCAGCCGGACCGGCGCCACGAGCAGCGCCGCCGCGGACACGGCGCCGGCGAAGGTCGTGTGGCCGCTCGGCAGGGAGTTGTCGAGGGCGTAGGTGACGTCGAGGTCGGGCCGGGACAGCAGGACGTGCTTGGCCAGCTGGGTGGTGGCCAGCGCACCGCCGACGAGCACCACCGCGGCCACCGCCAGGCGCACGCGGCGCTGCGCCAGGGCGACCACCGCCACCACGGCCAGCGCCGCGAGCACCGCCACCGCGGAGACGCTGTCGAGGACGACGTTCGCGCCGTCCTCCAGGCGCCACAGCCGGGTGCGCGCGCCGACCAGCGCGGCCTCGTCGACGGCCTGCCCGTGCGCGGTCAGCACGAACACGCGGTGCAGCACCCACACGCCCACCGCGGACGCGGCGGCGACCAGCACCCCGGCGACCACGACCGCCGCACTGCGCGCGCCGGTGCTGGTGGGGGCGCTCACGGCATCACGTCCACTCCAGCAGGCCGTCCTCGACGAGCCCGCGCACCTGCGGCAGCAGCTCGGCGCGCAGCGCGCCGGCGTCCACCTCCAGCAGCACCGCCAGCGCGCCGACCACCTGGCCGACCTCCAGCTCGCCGTCGCAGGCGCCCACCAGGCCGGCGAGCGCCGTCCCGACGGAGGCGACGCGGCCCAGCCCGCCGCCCGCGCGCAGCAGCACCGCGCGCGGACCGCCCTCGCCGGGGCGCGCGTGCCGCTCCTCGGTGACGTCGTCGGCCACCCGCAGGCGGGCGGCGAGCAGCGCGTCGTCGTCGGTGACGGCCAGCCGGTCACGGGCCGCCAGCACCGCGGCCACGTGCTCGCCGAGCGGGCGCTCCAGCGGACCGGTGACCTCCTCCACGCGGGTCCAGCGCGTGCGCGCCGAGGACTCGGCGGGCGGCGCGTGCAGGACGACGAACCCCAGGCCGACGGCCTCCACGCCGCGGGCGGCGAAGTCGTCGAGCCAGGCCTCCAGCAGCGCGTCGGCCTCAGGGCCGGGACGCTGGCCGCCGTCGCGGATCCACGTCTCGGCGTAGTGCGCCGGGTCCATGACCTCGCGCTGCACCACCCAGCCGTCGAGGCCGGACTCGTCCAGCCAGCCCTGCACGCGGTCCCGCCAGCCCTCACCGGCGCGGTGCTCCCAGTTGCCGAGCAGCTGCGCGCTGCCGCCGGGGGCGAGCACCCCACCGAGGCCGGTGACCAGCTGGCGGACCACCTCGTCGCCCACGAGGCCGCCGTCGCGGTACTCCCAGCCCGGCACGCCCGCGGCGCGCGGGGTGACGACGAACGGCGGGTTGGAGACCACCTGGTCGAAGCGCTCGCCGGCCACGGGCTCCAGCAGGCTGCCGCGGCGCAGGTCCAGCTCCACCCCGGCGACAGCGGCGTTGAAGGCGGCGAAGCCCAGGGCGCGCGCGGAGGTGTCGGTGGCCACCACCGAGCGGGCGTGGCGGGTGGCGTGGAGCGCCTGCACGCCGCTGCCGGTGCCGACGTCGAGCACCCGCTGCGCGGGCGTGCGCACGGCCAGGCGCGCCAGCGACGCCGACGCCCCGCCGATCCCCAGCACGTGCTCGGGCGGCAGCGGCTGCCCGTCGCCCAGGGCGTGCTCGCCCAGGTCCGAGGCCACCCACCAGGCCACCTCCCCGAGCGCGTCGACGGCGGCGTGCGGGCGCAGGTCCACGAGGGCGCGCACCGCGTCGTCGGGGGCGGCGCCGGCCGCCTCGACGAGGCCGGCGGCCACCGCGCCGTCGCTGCCGGTGGCCGGCAGGGCGGCGGCGAGGGCGGCGCGGGGCACCGGCTGCGCCAGGAGGAACAGCCTCGTGAGCACGCCCACCGGGTCGCCGTCGCCCGCGGCCCGGGCGGCGCGCAGCGCCGGCACGTGGGAGTCGCGGCGCAGCGCCGCCTCCGCCACCGGGCCGAGGAGCTGCTCGACGCCCTCCACCGTCCACCCGGAGCGCTCCAGGTCCGAGCGCAGCGCGGCCGCCGAGACCCCCGCGAGCTGCGGGGGCCTCGGCGGCCGGAGGTGCGCCCTGCGCTGGACCGTCTGGTGGGCCGTCTGCTGGGCCGCCGGGGTCATGCCCCGACGGTACGTCAGCGGCTGGGCTCGCTCTCCGGCTCGCGCTGGGGGGCGGCCCCACCGGCCGCTCCCGCCGCGGGCTTCGTGAGGCCCACGGCCGCCGGGGCGCCCTCGACGGCGCGGGCGGGACGGTCGACGTCGGACGGGGAGTCCTGGGCCGAGCCGTCGCCGTCGTCGTCGAGGTCGTCGTCGAGGTCGTCGTCGTCCTCGTCGGCGTCCAGGGCGCTGGTGCGCCGCGCCGAGAGGTAGACGGCCACGACGAGCACGAGCAGCGCCACGGCCGCGATGCCCAGGCGGATCGGGGTGCTGGCGCTCTCCCCCACGGTCAGGGCGACGACGGCCGGCACGATGAGGATCGCGACGAGGTTCATCACCTTGAGCAGCGGGTTGATGGCCGGGCCGGCGGTGTCCTTGAAGGGGTCGCCGACGGTGTCGCCGATGACGGTGGCGGCATGGGCCTCGGAGCCCTTGCCGCCGTAGCGGCCGTCCTCGACGAGCTTCTTGGCGTTGTCCCACGCGCCGCCGGCGTTGGACAGGAACACCGCCATGAGCGCGCCGGTGCCGATCGCCCCGGCCAGGAAGCCGGCCAGCGACGCCACGCCCAGGCCGAAGCCGACCACCACGGGCGCGAGCACCGCCAGCAGGCCCGGGGTGGCCAGCTCGCGCAGCGAGTCGCGGGTGCAGATGTCCACCACGCGGCCGTACTCGGGCTTCTCGGTGCCGTCCATGATCCCGGGCTTCTCCCGGAACTGGCGGCGCACCTCGAAGACGATGGCCCCCGCGGCGCGGGTCACCGCGTCGATCGCCAGGCCGGAGAAGAGGAAGACGACGGCGGACCCGGCGAGCAAGCCCACCAGCACGGAGGGCACCGTGACCTGGCCGATGGCGATGACGAAGCCGCCCTGGTTCAGCTGCAGGCCCAGGGACTGCAGCACGAACTGGCTGGGCACCTCCTGCACGCTGGCGAAGGCCGACTGCGCGGCGGTGAGGAAGGTGTCGGTCAGAGAGCCGAACAGCGCGGTCGCGGCGAGAACTGCCGTCGCGATGGCGATGCCCTTGGTGATCGCCTTGGTGGTGTTGCCGACGGCGTCGAGGTCGGTGAGGGTGCGCGCGGCCTCCTCGTCGACGTCGCCCGACATCTCCGCGATGCCCTGGGCGTTGTCGCTGACCGGGCCGAAGGTGTCCATGGCCACGATGACGCCCACCGTGGTGAGCAGGCCGGTGCCGGCCAGGGCCACGAGGAACAGCGCCAGGGTGGTGCTGCCGGCCGCCAGCAGGAAGCACAGCAGCACGGCGCCGCCGATGATCAGCGTGGTGTAGACCGCCGAGGTCAGGCCGAGGCCGATGCCGGAGAGCACCACCGTCGCGGGACCGGTCAGCGAGGTGCGGGCCACGGCCTGGGTCGGCTTCGACTCGGTGCCCGTGTAGTAGCCGGTGATCCACAGGATGACGACGGCGAGCAGGATGCCCACGATCACCGCGGCCGAGGCCAGGAAGCGCGGGTCGCTGTCGACCTGGGCGGCCGCCTGGGTGAGACCGGTCAGGCCGCTGAAGCTGGAGGGCAGGTAGGCGAAGGCCACCGCCGTGGAACCGACGGCGGACACGACCGCCGACAGGTAGAAGCCGCGCTGGATGGCGCCCAGGCCGCTCTCGGAGCCGCGGGCGCGGATGAGCATGATGCCGAGGACCGCGGTGATGGCGCCCACGGCGGGCACGAGGAGCGGGAAGACCAGTCCGGAGTCGCCGAAGGCGGCGCGCCCGAGGATGAGCGCGGCCACCAGGGTCACCGCGTAGGACTCGAAGAGGTCGGCGGCCATGCCGGCGCAGTCGCCCACGTTGTCGCCCACGTTGTCGGCGATGGTGGCGGCGTTGCGGGGGTCGTCCTCGGGGATGCCCTGCTCGACCTTGCCGACCAGGTCCGCGCCGACGTCAGCGGCCTTGGTGAAGATGCCGCCGCCCACGCGCATGAACATCGCCACGAGCGCGGCCCCGAAGCCGAAGCCCTCGAGCATCGTCGGGGCGTCGGACTTGAAGAACAGCACGACGAGGGACGCGCCGAGCAGCCCCAGGCCCACCGTGGCCATGCCGACGGTGCCACCGGTGCGGATGGCCAGGCGGAAGCCCTCGGCGCGGCCCTCGGGGGTGCGGGCCGCGGCGGCGACGCGGACGTTCGCCCGCACCGCCAGCGACATGCCGAGGTAGCCGACCGCCGCGGAGAACAGGGCTCCCACGAGGAAGAGCACGGCCCGGCCGACGCGGACCTCCCAGTCACCGGGGAGCACGAACAGCAGCGCCACCACCGGCAGCGCGAAGACCGCCAGGGTGCGGAACTGGCGGCGCAGGTAGGCGCTGGCCCCCTCCTGCACGCCGGCGGCGATCTCCTGCATCCGCTCGGTGCCCTCACCCGCGGCGAGCACCTGCCGGCGGAACACGAACGCCATCACCAGCCCGAGGGCGGCGATGACCGCGATCGCGATGACGATGGTCTGGTCACGGCCGGTCACGGCCGTGCTGGCAGGTGCGGCCGCACCGGCCGCGGTCTGCACCCCGGCCAGCACGGCAGAGCTCGTCAGCCCGAGCATCCGTCCTCCTCGACGAGGCTGGGGCGAACCCCCCGGGTGGCCTCGCGGCACCCGACGGGGGGTGGAACAGGTCGCCGCGAGACTACAGACGCGGCGGGCCGCAGCGGCGCGGCGGGGCGGGGCTCGTCAGGTGCCGCTCGTCGTCGTCGACGAGGAGGCGGCCGAGGGGCGCCAGGTCAACCGCGTGGTGCCGCCGGGACCTCCCGGGCCGGCGGTCACGGCCACCTCGTCGGCCAGGCCCTCCATGAGGAGCATGGCCACCTCCTCGGTCTCCAGGCCGTCGTCGCCGGCGTGGTCGACCACCTGCACCACCAGCTCGCCGCCGCGGGAGGTGGCGGTGACCTCGACCAGCTCGGCGGCTCCCGCCGACTCGCTGCGCTGGACGGCCCTGCCGCAGGCCTCGCCCACCGCGAGGCGCACGCCCTCGACGTCACCGCCGACGAGGCCGGCGCGGCGAGCGAGCGACGTGGTCACCAGCCGCGCGATGCGGACGTGCTCGGGCAGGGCGGAGAAGCGCAGCACGACGGGCCCCAGCGGCGCGGGAGCGCCGCCGGGGCCTCGTGCGGGGGTCGGCGAGGTCACCGGCCCGGTCACGACGGGGGTCGCCTGCTCAGGAGGCGGAGTCTCCGCTGGACGCCGCGACCGCGTCGTCCACGCTGGAGTGGATGGGGAAGACCTTGGTCAGGCCGGTGATGCGGAAGACCTTGAGGATCTTCTCCTGCGTGCACACCAGGTGCAGCGAGCCGTCGTGGGAGCGGACGCGCTTGAGGCCGCCCACGAGCACGCCGAGTCCGGTGGAGTCGAGGAAGTCGACCTTCTCCATGTCGACGACGAGGTGGTGGCGGCCCTCCCCGACGAGGTCGTTCAGGCGCTCGCGCAGCACGGGGGCGGTGTACACGTCGATCTCGCCGCCCACCTCGACGACGGTCCGGCCGCCCTGCTCGCGGCTCGTGACGGACAGGTCCACGGTGGCTCCTCGGGGTCGGTGCTGGTCACTGGCTGGTCGCTCGGGTGGTCGATCAGGCTCGGGTGGCAGTCAACCACCCGACCTCCCGCTCGGCCACGCGCGGTTGCCGTCCAGCACGCGGTGCGACCATCGGGGGGTGCAGCAGGCGGCGGGCCCCGGAGCCGGTGGAGGGGCGCTCGGGGCCGCCGAGCACCTGCTGCGAGCCCCCGGGCGGCGTGAGCGGGTGCTGCACGAGCACACGGTCCCCGCCCGTCCCGGCACCACCGCCGCGTGGCCGGAGTGGGTGCACCCCGAGCTGCGCGCCGCGCTGGAGCGCAGCGGGGTCACCTCGCTGTGGCGCCACCAGGTCGAGGCGGCCGAGGCCGCGCGCTCCGGACGGCACGTGGTGGTCTCCACCGGCACCGCGTCGGGCAAGTCGCTGGCCTACCTGCTGCCGGCGCTGACGGCGGTGGCCGAAGGCGCCGCCGAGCCGGGCGGTCGCGGCGCCACGTCGCTGTACCTGTCGCCCACCAAGGCCCTCGCAGCGGACCAGCTGCAGGTGGTCCGCTCCCTCGCCGTGCCGGGCGTGCGCGCCGCGACCTACGACGGGGACGTGCCGGGCGAGGAGCGCCGGTGGGTGCGCGACCACGCCAACCACGTGCTCACCAACCCCGACATGCTCCACCGGTCCCTGCTGCCCGGGCACGCCCGCTGGCACCGGTTCCTGAGGGCGCTGCGCGTGGTGGTCGTGGACGAGTGCCACCACTACCGCGGGCTGTTCGGCTCCCACGTGGCCGACGTGCTGCGGCGGCTGCGGCGCCTGGCCCGGGCCGCCGGCGCCGACCCGGTGTTCGTGCTCGCCTCGGCGACGGCCGCCGCCCCGGCCCTCACCGCGTCCCGCCTCGTCGGCGTGCCGGTGGAGGAGGTCGTGGCGGTCACGGAGGACACCGCCCGCCGCGGCGCCACCCGCTTCTGGATGTGGGAGCCGCCGCTGCTGCCGGGGACGGGCGAGAACGGGGCGCCCACCCGGCGCTCGGCGGCCTCCGAGGCGGCGGACCTGCTGACCGACCTCGTGGTCGGCGGGGTGCGCACCGTGGCGTTCGTGAGGTCGCGGCGCAGCGCCGAGGCGGTGGCCCTGTCCGCCCGCCGGGCCCTCGCCGAGGTCGACGGCTCGCTGCCGGGCAGGGTGGCCGCCTACCGGTCGGGGTTCCTGCCGGAGGAGCGGCGCGAGCTGGAGCGGCGCCTGCGCGACGGCGACCTGCTGGGCGTGGCCTCCACGAGCGCGCTGGAGCTGGGCGTGGACGTCTCGGGGCTGGACGCCGTGGTGGTGGCCGGGTGGCCGGGCACGCGGTCGGCGCTGTGGCAGCGGGCCGGACGGGCAGGGCGCAGCGGGCAGGACGCCCTCGCCGTGCTGGTGGCCGAGGACGACCCGCTCGACACCTACGTGGTGCACCACCCGGAGGTGGTGCTCGGGGCGCCGGTGGAGAGCACCGTCCTCGACCCCGGCAACCCCTACGTGCTGGGACCGCACCTGTGCGCCGCGGCGGCGGAGAAGCCCCTCACCGCCGAGGACCTGCCGCTGTTCGGCCCGTCCGCGGAGCCCGTGCTGCGCCACCTCGTGGCCGGCGGGCTGCTGCGGCGCCGGCCCGGGGGCTGGTTCTGGACCCGCCGCGAGCGCGCCACCGACCTGGCGGACCTGCGGGGCACCGGCGGGGAGCCGGTGCGGCTGGTGGAGGCCGCCACCGGGCGGGTGCTGGGCAGCGTCGACGCGGCCTCGGCCCACCACGCGGTGCACCCGGGGGCCGTCTACGTGCACCAGGGCGAGACGCACGTGGTGGAGGTGCTCGACGAGGAGGGGTCCGTGGCGCTGGTGCGCCGCGAGGACGTCGAGCACTCCACGTCGGCGCGCACCACCACGGACGTGCGGATCCTGTCGGAGGACCGTCGCCGCACGTGGGGCCCGGTCGCGGTGTGCACGGGCGCTGTGGAGGTCACCACGCAGGTGACCTCCTACCTGCGCCGCCGCGCGACCACGGGCGAGGTGCTCGGTGAGGAGCCGCTGGACCTGCCCGCCCGCACGCTGCGGACCGTCGCGGTGTGGTGGACGGTGCCCGCCGAGCTGCTCGAGGAGGCCGGCGTCCACGCTGCGGACCTGCCGGGTGCGGCGCACGCCGCCGAGCACGCGGCGATCGGGCTGCTGCCGCTGGTGGCCACGTGCGACCGGTGGGACGTCGGCGGGGTCTCCACCGCGCTGCACCCCGACACGGGGCTGCCCACCGTGGTGGTCCACGACGCCGCGGCGGGGGGCGCGGGGTTCGCCGAGCGCGGCTTCACCGCCGCGGCGACCTGGCTGCGCGCCACCGCCGACCTGGTGGCGGAGTGCGAGTGCCCCGCGGGGTGCCCCTCCTGCGTGCAGTCGCCCAAGTGCGGCAACGGCAACGACCCGCTCGACAAGGCGGGCGCGCTGCGCCTGCTGCGCCTGGTCCTGGAGTCAGCGGACGACGACGACGCGGGCCGCGGTCCCGCTGCCTCCCCCCACGCCGAGGGCCCGCCCTCGGCGGGTGCGGACGGGTCCGTGGACGTGCGCGACGAGGTCGACCTGCGCGACGCGCCGGGGACTGCTGCAGACGCGCGGCTCCGACGCGCTGACACAGCCCCGCGGGTCTAGCGTCCGGGGGACCTGGTCGGCGGTGGGCGCCGACCCGTCCAGCAGGGGGTCCGTCGTGATCGTCCTCGCCGTGCTGCTGCTCCTGGCCGTGGCCCTGGTGGTGGTGTTCGTGGTCGTCACGGGCATCACGCCGACGGTCCAGCTGGAGTGGTCGCAGATCAGCACCTCCGTCACCCTCACCGCCCTGGCCGTGTTCCTGCTCGGCGCAGCGTGCCTGCTCCTGGCCGAGCTCGGCCTGGCGCTGCTGCTGCGCGGCAACCGCAAGAACTGGGAGCGCCGCCGCGAGCTGAAGCGCCTGCGCCGCGTGGAGGCCGAGCGGTCGCGGCACGCCGGTCCGTCGGCCACCCCGGCGCAGTCCGGGTCCGGGTCCGCCGCTCCGTCCGGTCCGTCGACCGGCCGCAGCACGACCGCGACGACCCCGTCGGCCGCGGGTCACGGCACCAGCCCGTCGGGCAGCCCGTCGAGCACCGCGACGGGCCCGGCCGCCGACACCCCCACCACCCCCCTCAGCGGCGGCGCTCGGGGTGGCTCGTCGCGCAGCTGACCCCCTGGCAGCAGCACGCACGGCCCTGGGGGTGACCGCGGTCCTCCCCGGGGCCGTCGTCGTCCACGGGGCCGTCGTCCGGTCACGGCGCCGCTCCCGCTCTGGCCCGTGCGGTCACCGGCACCGCCGAACCCACGAGCCCGACCGGTCGCACCGCGACCACCACGTCGACCACCGGCCCCGCGGCGGTCTGGGAGAGGCTGCAGCCCACCAGCTCACCACCAGCGGCACCTGCGACCTGGTGCGCCCGTCCGCACCCGCTGCCGCCGACAGCGGCCGCCGCTGCCCCGCCGAGCGCCGCGGCGTCGGCGGTGGACGCTGCACGCGCCCCCGCCGCGGCCACCTGCCCCGCGGCCGCCGCCGCGGCGGCCAGCACCAGCGCTCCCGCTGCCGCTGCCAGCACGAGCACCGAGGCGGAGCCGCGGTCGGGGGGCAGCGCCGCGGACGGCGGACGGGTCACGCGTCCTCGCCGTCGAGCAGCTCGACGGGCACGACGGCGCTGCCGGTGAGCCTGCCGATGCGGCCGACCAGGGGCGCGTCCAGCGGCGCCTCGACGTCCACGCGCAGCAAGTCCCCGGAGCGCTGGACGCTCATCGTGGCCCCGGCGGTCACCTCCCCCACCCGCCCGGCGACGACGGCGGGCACCTCTCCGCGCGCCAGGGCGCGCGCCGCCGCCCCCGCCGCCAGCTGCACGCGCACCTGGGCCGTCCCGGCCGCCGCCAGCCAGGCCGCCAGCAGCAGCACCACGGCGAGCGGGACCAGGCCGACGGCCAGCTCCGCGGTCACCGCTCCGACCTGACGGCCCTGACTGCCCTCGCGGCGGGGGCGCCGGGTCACACCAGGCTCAGAGCGCGCTGCACGAGACCGAGGAGCATGCCCCTCACCTCGCCGCTCGACAGGACAGCCAGCAGCAGCGCCGCGAAGCCGCAGGCGGCGAGGGTCGCGATGGCGTACTCCGCTGTCGCCATGCCGGCGTCGCCGCGGCCAGGTCCTCGGTCGGGGTGCTGCTGGTCGAGCGCGTCCTCGACGGCGCCGGGGCTCGTGGCGGTGCCAGGGCTCGTGGGTGCCGGGGCGGGGTGGGTCACGTCGTCCTCCTCAGGAGCGGGATCGGGCCCGGCGAGCGCCGGGCCCGAGACCACCGTGGCTGCCCGTGAGGGCCTGCCGTCTGCACCCGGCGCGGGCCTGTGGACAGGCCCCGGGCGCGAGGACCCTGTGGGCGCAGGACGCGCTGGGGAGCCTGGAGGGGGTTCACCGCGAGGTTCGAGAGCGGTCCCGGCGACAGCGCCGTCGACAGGTCCCGGGGGCGTCAGCCCAGCAGGCCCCTGCCCAGGGACAGGAGCACCGGGACCACCGCGAGCAGCCCGAAGGCCGGGAGCGTGCAGAGGCCCAGGGGGGCCACCACGCGCACCCCGAGGCGGGCTGCGGCGAGCGCGGCGGCTCGTCGCCGGCGCCGGCGCAGCTCAGCGGCGGAGGAGGTCAGCAGCGCTGCTACGGGAGCCCCGGTCTGCTCAGCGATCCACAGGCAGCGCTGCAGGGCGGCGAGGGCGCCGGCCAGGGGGTCGCCCTCGGACCGGTCGACCGGAGCGCGGGGCGGCTGCCTCCCGGCGGCACCGGCGGCCAGCGCTTCCAGCGCCTCCGCAGCGGGCGCAGTGGCGCCAGCGGTCTCTCGCAGCACCGCAGCGACTGCCGAGACCGCCGCCACCGGGGCCGCTCCCGCCGACACGACGGCGGCGACCAGGTCGAGCAGGAGGGGCGGGTCGACCTCGTCGCGAGCACCACGGCGGCCGGGGGACCACCCGCGCGTCGGCGGCGGCTGGAGGTGTCCTGGTGCTGGGCCCACGCGTGGACGGCGAGGCAGGACCAGCACGGCGAGCCCCACGAGCACGGACGCCGCCCCCACGAGGAGGGCCTCCGGCGCCGGGGGGCCGCTCACCGCGCTCGCACCGCGGCGCGCACGAGCGCCGAGGTCCACGCCCAGCCGGCCGCGGCGAAGGCGAGGCCGAGCGCCGCGCACCAGCGACCGGCGGGGGTGCCGGCGAGCACGGCGACCGGGTCGGCCCCCAGGGCGGTGGAGGCCGCCAGGCCCAGCGGCGGCAGGGCGAGCAGGAGCCGCGCGGTGGCCCGCGGCCCGGCCAGGGAGGCGTCGCGGGCGTCCGTGGCGGCGGCCTCGTCCCGCAGCGCCGCAGCCAGCCCGTCCAGCACGGCGGCGGCGGGAGCGCCGGTGACCTCGCTGGTGCGCCAGGCCAGCGCGAGGGAGGCGAGCGCGGTCCCCGCTCCCGTGGCGCTGCGCCGGGCGCCCACCCGGTGGCGGCGCAGGGCGGCGGCGGGATCCTCGCCCGCGGCCGCAGCTCGCGCGGCCTCGTCCAGGGCTGCGGTGACGGGGTCGGGCGGGCGCCCGGCTCCGCCGACCGCACCACCGCTCGCCACCCCGACCACCACGCCGCTCGCCATCCCGCCCGCTCCGGTGCTGCCCAGCTGCTGGGGCGCCCAGGCCGCCGCGGGGGTGGCGCCGGCTCGCAGCAGCGCCGCGACCTCGGAGGCGGCTCGGGCCACCCTGACCGCCGGCGGCTCCGCGTCCGGCGGTCGGCCGAGCAGGCGGAGCCCCGCTCCCACCGCTTCGACCGCGCCTCGGCGTTCCGGTCGACGAGCGCGCACCGCACCGGTGGTCCGGGCTGCGGGCACCGACCTGGGCACCCGCACCGAGGCCGGAACGGCCAGCCACGCGGCGACACCCACCAGGAGCGCCGCGAACAGCGCGACCCCTGCGGCGCCGGTGCTGCTCACGACCTGCGCCGGGACGCCTGCACCGGGACCGCGGCCAGGCGCAGCAGCTCGGCCAGGCGGCCCCAGCCCTCCTCGCGCGTGCCGGGGTGGTCAGGGGCCGTGCCCGCGCGCAGGGCCGGCACCACCACGAGGCCGGTCCCACCACCCGCCCCCGCGGGTCGGTCGGCGAGGGCGACCACGCCGACCTCCACCACGCGACGGAGCGCCCCCTCGCGGCGCAGGTGCACCACCACCTGGAGCCCCGCGGCGGCCTGCGCCGCCAGCACGTCGGGCCCCATGCCCGCCAGGGCCGCGAGCGCCGTCAGCCGCGCCGGCACGGCGGAGGCCGAGTTGGCGTGCACGGTGCAGCAGCCGCCCTCGTGACCGGAGTTGAGGGCCATGAGCAGGTCGGCCACCTCCGCGCCGCGCACCTCCCCGACCACCAGCCGGTCGGGCCGCATCCGCAGGGCCTGCCGCACCAGCTCGCGCTGGTCCACCGCGCCCGCGCCCTCCACGTTGCCGTGCCGCGCCTGGAGGCGGACCGCGTGCGGGTGCGCAGGGGACAGCTCGCCGGAGTCCTCCACGAGCACGAGCCGCTCGCGAGCGTCGACCATCCCCAGGAGTGCCCCGAGGAGGGTGGTCTTGCCGCTGCCGGTGCCGCCGGAGACCAGCAGCGAGCAGCGGTGGTGCACCACGGCCCGCAGCACCCCGCCCCAGCCCGGCGGCAGGGAGCCGGCCGCCTCGAGCTCCGCGAGGGAGAGCGGGGTGCGGCGCGGGACGCGCAGCGACAGCAGGGTCCCGCTGCCGGAGACGGGTGGGAGCACCGCGTGCAGGCGCGTGCCGTCGGCGAGGACCGCGTCGACGCACGGGCTCGCGTCGTCGAGGCGGCGTCCGGCCAGCGCGGCCAGGCGCACGGCCAGCGCACGGACCTGGGCCTCCGGCCCCACGTCCAGGTCCACCCTGGCCAGACCGTCCCCGCGGTCCACCCACACCGAGCCGGGACCGTTGACCAGCACGTCGGTGGTGCCGGGCAGGTCGAGGAGCTCCTGCAGGGGGCCGGCGCTCACGCCGCCCGCCCGGAGCGGTCGTCGGGGTCTGCGAGGACCGCCAGGACGGACCGCGCGCACCGCGCCAGCGCGCCGCGCGGCCGGGGCAGCGGGTCTCCGCGTCCCGTCGCGGACCTCACGTCGCGGTCCGGCGGGAGACGGCCCAGGAGGGGCAGCGCTAGGGCGTCGGAGACGTCGTCGGGGTCCAGCGGGGCGCCCGGCGGCTCGGCCACCACGAGGCGGACGTCACCGGCGTGGCCCATCAGCACCGGCAGCTGCGCGCCCGCCGAGGCGACGGCGCGCAGGTGGGCCGGCACCACCAGGACCAGCAGGTCGAGGCGCCACAGCAGCGAGGAGCCGCTGTGGCGAGGCAGGTCGACCACCACGGTCCCGCTGGCTCTGGCCGCGGCCTCCAGGACGGCCTCGACCGCGGCCGGTGGCGCGCTCCTCGGCTCGGGCCAGGGCGCCCACGAGAGCACCCGGACGCCGTCGCGACCGCGCGGCAGCCCGTCCGCGAGCGCCGCCGAGCGCAGGGGGGCGGGGGCGTCCAGCACGTCGTGCCAGCGCAGGCCGGGCTCGTCGTGGGCGCCCACGAGGGCGTCCGCGCCTCCGCCGAGGGGGTCGGCGTCGAGCAGCACCACGGGGTGGGGCGGGTCGGCCGCCGCGGCGGTGCGGGCGACGGCGGCGGCGAGCACGGACGCGCCGGCACCGCCGCAGCCGCCGACCACACCCACCACGAGCCCGCCGGTGCCGGGGCCGTCGGCGGCGGTGGCGATGAGGGAGGCGACGGCGGGGGCGTCGCCTGGCAGGAGCGCCACGCCTTCCGCACCGACCTCGACGGCGCTGCGCCACAGGGGGGCGGTGTCCTGCCCAGGGGTCGAGGGCGCCACCAGGAGCACGCCGGGCCGGCGCCAGGGCACCCCGAGGGCGGCGGCGTCGTCTCCGAGCAGCACGACGGGAGCGCCGCGCCACGCGGCACCGGCCGCAGCGGCGTCGGCCACCACCCTCAGCAGCACGCCCCCTGCGGCGGCCAGGCGGCGCACCTGCTCCACCACCACCGATCGACCGGTCACCAGCAGCACCTCGTCCACGCGGCGACCCTGCCGCCGGGGCGGCCGCCGCGCTCCGCGCGCAGCGTCCCTGTGGACGGCGGCCGGCCCCAGCGCCTCGGAGCGGGACCTGTGGGCGCAGGACGCCCCGGGCACCGCTGCGGAGGGCCACCCCTCCGGCCCACCGAGTCGTTCTTGACCTCCTCTTGACCGTCTTTTACTCCGGCTTGACGAATGCGCGGGGAGTCGGTCGACTGGTGCGCCCGGTCGGAGCGAAGGAGCTCCGGCCCGCACCAGGAGGCGCTGTGAGCACTGAGCGCAGGACGGTCAGCGACGGACGGGGCGTTCCCCCGGACCTCGAGGCGGTGAGGCGCAGCGAGGAGTTCGAGGCCCTGCGACGCTCCTTCCGGCGGGTGGTCTTCCCCACCACGGCGGCCTTCCTGGCCTGGTACGCCCTCTACGTGCTGCTGGCCGCCTACGCGCCGGAGCTCATGGGCACGCGCCTGGGCGGCACCACGATCACCCTCGGGCTGGTCCTGGGCCTGGGCCAGTTCGCGACGACCTTCGCCATCACCATGGCCTACCGCCGCTGGGCGGACCGGCGCTTCGACGCCCGCGCCGAGGCGCTGCGCGAGCGCATCACGGGCACCAGCGCCGGCAGCACCCGCGAGGTGCAGCCGTGAACCTCGGCAACCCCCTGGTCAACATCGGCATCTTCGGGGCGTTCGTGGCGGTGACCATGGTCATCGTCCTGAGGGCCTCCCGGAACAACAAGACCGCGGCGGACTACTACGCCGCGGGTCGCTCGTTCTCGGGACCGCAGAACGGCACCGCCATCGCCGGCGACTACCTCTCGGCAGCCAGCTTCCTGGGCATCGCCGGTGCCATCGCCATCTACGGCTACGACGGCTTCCTGTACTCCATCGGCTTCCTCGTGGCGTGGCTCGTGGCCCTGCTGCTCGTCGCGGAGCTGCTGCGCAACACCGGCAAGTTCACGATGGCCGACGTCCTGAGCTTCCGGCTGCGGCAGCGCCCCGTGCGCATGGCCGCCGCGCTGGCCACCCTGGCCGTCTGCTTCTTCTACCTGCTGGCCCAGATGGCGGGGGCGGGCGGCCTCGTGGCGCTGCTGCTGGGCATCACCGCGCCAGCGGGCCAGTACGCGGTGGTCGCCGTCGTCGGCGTCCTGATGATCGTCTACGTGCTCGTCGGTGGCATGAAGGGCACCACCTGGGTGCAGATCGTCAAGGCCGTCCTCCTCATCGCCGGCGCCGGCGCGATGACCGTGTGGGTGCTCGCGACCTACGGCTTCAACGTCTCCAGCCTCATGCAGGCCGCCATCGACACCGCCGCGGCGGAGGGCGTGGCGGACCCGGAGAAGCTGGTCGAGCCGATGAACCAGTACGGCGCCTCGGCGCTGACCAAGCTCAACTTCCTGTCGCTGGCCCTGGCGCTGGTGCTGGGCACCGCGGGCCTGCCGCACGTGCTCATGCGCTTCTACACGGTGCCCGACGCCAAGCAGGCCCGCCGCAGCGTGGTCTGGGCGATCTGGCTGATCGGCCTGTTCTACCTGTTCACGCTGGTGCTGGGGTACGGCGCCGGGGCCCTCGTGGGACCGGAGGCCATCACCAGCGCTCCCGGCGGGGTGAACAGCGCCGCGCCGCTGCTGGCCTACCAGCTCGGCGGCACCCTGCTGCTGGGCTTCATCGCCGCGGTGGCCTTCGCGACCATCCTCGCCGTGGTGGCGGGCCTGGCCATCACGGCGGCGGCATCGTTCGCGCACGACGTCTACGCCAGCGTGGTCAAGGACGGCAGGGCCGACCCGGCCGAGGAGGTGAAGGTCGCCCGGCGCACCGTCGTCGTCATCGGGGCGGTGGCGATCCTCGGCGGCATGTTCGCCGTGGGGCAGAACGTGGCGTTCCTCGTGGCGCTGGCGTTCGCGGTGGCGGCGAGCGCCAACCTGCCCACGCTCGTGTACTCGCTGTTCTGGCGGCGCTTCAACACCCGCGGGGCGCTGTGGTCGATCTACGGCGGCCTCATCAGCTGCCTGACGCTGATCATCTTCTCCCCGGTGGTCTCGGGGAAGCCGAACCCGGCCGACCCGGAGAACAACCTCTCCCTCGTCAAGGACCCCTCGATCGACTTCTCCCTGTTCCCCCTGGAGAACCCGGGCATCGTGTCCATCCCCCTGGCGTTCCTGCTCGGGTGGCTGGGCACGATGACCGGCAGGCCCGAGCCCGACCACGAGGCGAAGGCCACCGAGATGGAGGTGCGCGCCCTCACCGGCGCCGGTGCCGAGGGCGCCGTCGACCACTGAGCGCCCCGGTCCGCCGCCCCAGGGCGCCGCGGGGTGGCGGACCGTCCTGACCACCGCTGGGATGAGGACGACGACGATCACCGGCCGATCGGGTCCGCTGCCGCGAGCGGGGCCCCGACCGACCGGCGACCAACCGGGAGCCACCACCCTCGGCGCCACCAGACCCGCTGGCTAGGGTCGGCCCCGGCCGCCCCCTGCCGACCGTGAAGCACCACGACGCGTGCACGACCCGGAGGACGCGATGACGCAGACCGCCACCGACTCCCAGCAGCCCCGCACCTACCCGCCGCCCGCCGAGCTCGCCGCTGGCGCGGTGGCCACGGCCGCGCTCTACGAGGAGGCCGCCGCGGACCGGCTCGCCTTCTGGGGCCGCCAGGCCTCCGAGCTGCTCACGTGGGACGTCCAGCCCACGCAGGTGCTCGACTGGTCCGACGCCCCGTTCGCGAAGTGGTTCGCCGACGGGGAGCTCAACGCGGCCGCCAACTGCGTCGACCGGCACGTGGCGGCCGGCAACGGCGACCGGGTGGCGCTGCACTGGGTGGGCGAGCCCGGTGACACCCTCACCGTCACCTACGCCGACCTGCACGAGCAGGTGCAGCGGGCCGCGAACGCCCTGTCCGACCTCGGCGTGCGCACGGGCGACCGGGTGGCGATCTACCTGCCGATGGTCCCCGAGGCCGTGGTGGCGATGCTGGCGTGCGCCCGTCTGGGCGCCCCGCACAGCGTGGTCTTCTCCGGCTTCAGCGCGCAGGCGCTGCGCGACCGCGTGGACGACGCGCAGGCGGTGGCCGTCATCACCGCCGACGGCGGGTACCGCCGCGGCGAGCCGGCCCCGCTGAAGCCCGCCGTCGACGCCGCGCTCGAGCCCAGGGACGGCGCCGAGAGCACCGTCAGGGCCGTCCTGGTGGTGCGCCGCACCGGCGGGGAGGTGGCGTGGACCGAGGGGCGCGACCACTGGTGGCACGAGGCGCTCGAGTCCTCCTCGCCGGTCCACGAGCCGGTGAGCGTGGGGGCCGAGCACCCGCTGTTCGTGCTCTACACCTCCGGGTCCACGGGCAAGCCCAAGGGCATCCTCCACACCACCGGCGGCTACCTCACCCAGGCCGCGTACACCCACAGGAACGTGTTCGACCTGCACCCCGAGACCGACGTCTACTGGTGCGGCGCGGACATCGGCTGGGTGACCGGCCACACGTACATCGTCTACGGGCCGCTGCTCAACGGCACGACGTCGGTCATGTACGAGGGCACCCCCAACACGCCCACGCAGGACCGCTGGTGGCAGGTCGTCGAGACGTACGGCGTCACCAAGCTCTACACCGCCCCCACGACCATCCGGACCTTCATGAAGTGGGGCGAGGAGCTGGTCTCCGGGCACGACCTGAGCACTCTGCAGGTGCTCGGCAGTGTGGGCGAGCCCATCAACCCCGAGGCGTGGACCTGGTACCGCCGCGTCATCGGCGGCGACCGCACCCCCGTGGTCGACACGTGGTGGCAGACCGAGACCGGCGGCATCATGATCAGCGCCCTGCCGGGCGTGACCAGCCTGAAGCCGGGCTCGGCGCAGGTGCCGCTGCCGGGGATCAGCGTGGAGGTGGTCGACGACGAGGGCCGCGTGCTCCCCGCCGGCCACGAGGGCGCCGGCTACCTCGTGCTCACCGAGCCGTGGCCGGGCATGCTGCGCGGCATCTGGGGCGACGACGAGCGCTTCCGCGACACCTACTGGTCCCGCTTCGCGAAGGAGGGCTGGTACTTCGCCGGGGACGGCGCCCGCCGCGACGCCGACGGCGACGTGTGG
Source organism: Quadrisphaera setariae (assembly GCF_008041935.1). Lineage (NCBI taxonomy): Bacteria > Bacillati > Actinomycetota > Actinomycetes > Kineosporiales > Kineosporiaceae > Quadrisphaera > Quadrisphaera setariae. Next base: position 29,597 of record NZ_VKAC01000015.1, on the reverse strand, counting down.
CTGCTGGGCCGCGTCGACGACGTCATGAACGTCTCGGGCCACCGCATCTCCACCACCGAGGTGGAGTCGGCGCTGGTGAGCCACCCGAGCGTGGCCGAGGCCGCCGTCGTCGGGGCCTCGGACCCGACCACCGGGCAGGGGATCGTGGCGTTCGTCATCCTGCGCGAGTCGGCGCACGACACCGACCCCGCGGCGGTCGGCAAGGAGCTGCGCGACCACGTGGCGAAGGAGATCAGCCCGATCGCCAAGCCGCGGCAGGTGCTCGTGGTCTCCGAGCTTCCCAAGACCCGGTCCGGGAAGATCATGCGCCGCCTGCTGCGCGACGTCGCCGAGGACCGCCAGGTGGGCGACGTCACCACCCTGGCCGACTCCAGCGTCATGGCCTCCATCCAGGCCGGGATGCAGTCCGGCAAGAGCTCGGACGACTGACCGGCTGGCGGCTCGCTGGAGAGCGCGTCGGGCCGCCCGCTGGTCCGCCCGTTGGCCCACGAGGTGGATCACGCACCTCCCACCGCGCGGGAGCCCTGGGGCACCCCTAGGCTCGCCGACCAGGGACCGCGCCCGCAGCGCGCCGCCGACCGGCGGCCGGGCGCGCGGGCCAGAGCTTGAGGAGGCACCCGCCGTGAGCCAGAGCGCAGGCGCCAGCGAGCGCACCATCGGTCAGCTCGTCGCAGACGCCAGCCGTGACCTGTCCGCGCTGGTGCGCGCCGAGATCGCGCTGGCCAAGGCGGAGATCACCGCCGAGGTGAAGCAGGGCGCCATCGGCGCCGGGCTCTTCGTCGGCGCCGCGGTCTTCGGCGCCATCGGGGGCCTGTTCGTGCTCCTGGCGATCGCGTGGCTGCTGACGCTGTGGATGCCCTACTGGGTGGCGTTCCTCATCGTCGCGGTGGTGCTGCTGGTCATCGCCGCCGTGCTGGCGCTCATCGGCAAGGGCCGCATCAGCAAGGTCGGCAAGCCGGAGCGGACGATCGCCACCTCCAAGCAGTCGATCGAGGCCATCAAGGGCCACCGCTGAGCCGACCCGGCCGCTGGCCCGTCACGGGCGCGCGGCCGGTGCAGACCTCGGGGGAGGGTCCGTGAGGGCCCTCCCCCGAGGTCTGCGCGCGGGACCCCCGGTCGACGCCGCCGAGCTGCTCGACCCCGGCCCGTGGCGCCACCGCTACGTCACCGCCAACGGCTGCCGCTTCCACGTGGCCGAGGCCGGGCCGGACGACGGCTCAGCTCCCCTGGTGCTGCTGCTGCACGGCTTCCCGCAGTCGTGGCGCGCGTGGAGGCACCAGCTCGTCGCCCTCTCGGAGGCGGGCTACCGCGCCGCGGCGATGGACCTGCGCGGCAGCGGCGCCTCCGACAAGCCGCCCCGCGGCTACGACACCGCCACCCTCGCCGCCGACGCCGCCGGTGTGGTGCGAGCCCTCGGGGCCCAGCGCGCGGTGCTCGTGGGCAGCGGATGGGGGGCCTGGGCGGCCTGGGCCTCTCCCGCCCTCCAGCCGGCCACCACCGCGGCCGTCGCCTCGCTGGGCGAGCCGCACCCGCTGCTGGTGCTGCGGGAGCCGTGGCGGGTGCTCACGGCGTCGGCAGCGCGCCACCTGGGCCGCGTGCAGGTGCCCGCCTTCCCCGAGTGGGCGGTGCGCGACGGCTCGATGGTGGAGCAGGTGCTGCGCGAGTGGGGGGCACCTGGCTGGGCCGACGAGGCGGTGGTCGCCGAGCACGCGGCGGCGCTGCGCGTGCCCTTCGCCGCGCACGCCGCCCTGGAGTGCTACCGGTGGGTGGCGCGCTCGCGCGTGCGCGCCGACGGCCACGCCTTCGCCCGCGCGGTGTCGCGGCCTGCGCAGGTGCCGGTGCTCACCGTGCAGGGCGCGCTCGACGGTGCCGTGCAGCCCGGAACGGCCCGTCGCAGCGCCGCCTGGGCGGGCGCCGGCTACCGCTGGGCGGAGGTGCCCGGCGCCGGCCACTTCCTCGGCGAGGAGGCCCCGCAGACCACCTCCGAGCTGCTCCTCGACTGGCTCAGCGGCACCGCGCCCCTCTGAGTCGTCAGCCGGTGGTGCAGGGCCCGGTGGACACCTCGCGGGTGGCCTCCTGCGCCTTCTGCAGCACCGGGCGGGTCTCGTCGAGGGTGAGCGCGTAGCCGGTCCCCCGGTCGGTGAGGGAGCGCGCGAACACCACGCCGACCACGTTGCCGCCCGGGTCGAGCAGCGGACCGCCGGAGTTGCCGGGCTCGACGTCGGCGGCGAGGGAGTAGACCTGCCGGATGACGGTGGCCTTGCCGTAGATGTCCTTGCCCTCGGCGCGCACGACCTCGCGGACGCGGGCGGGGACGGCGGTGAACGGCCCGTCCTGGGGGAACCCGGCGACGACGGCGTCAGCGGAGGGCCCCAGCTGCCGCCCGGCGCCCAGCGGCTCGGCGCGGAGCCCGGGCACGGCGAGCACGGCGAGGTCCTCGCTGGGGTCGAAGAGCACCACGGTGGCGTCGAGCCGCTCGCCCTTGCCGCCCACCTGCACCTGCGGCTCGCTCACCCCCGCCACGACGTGCGCGTTGGTGACCACGCGCTGCGGGGCCACGACGAAGCCGCTGCCCTCGCTGCCCTTGCGGCACGCCTCCGCCGTCCCGGTGATCTTCACGATGCCGGCCTGGGCGATCGACGCGGCGCCGCCGACCACGGCGTCGTTGGGTGCGGCGACCTCCTTGAGCGGCTCCTCCCCGGTGCCGCTGAAGACGCGCGGGAAGTCGTTGGCCTCCACCACGGAGCGGAACCCGGCGAAGAGCGACTCGGCCTGCGGCGGCACCAGCGTGCCGATGGTGGAGATGACCTGGGAGGACGCCACGGCGCGCGCCAGGGAGGGCATCGGCCCGGCGCGGACCGCACCGGCGACGAACCAGGAGACCAGGGCCACCGCGAGCACCGCGGCGACGGCGCCGAGCGCGGAGTCGACCACCTGCGCGGGCTGCCAGGTGATGACGTCGCGCAGGCGCCGGCCCACGAGGGACCCCAGCAGCTGGCAGCCCCACGCGATGAGCAGGACGCCCGCCACCACCACCACGGTGCGGGTGCGCCCGGGCTCCATGGACCCGACGAGCATCGGCAGCAGCCACATCCCCAGCCCGGCGCCGGCGATGAAGGCGCCCACCGAGAGGAGCCCCACCACGAGGCCCTGCCGCAGGCCCGACAGCCCGTACACGATGAGCAGCAGGAGGAGGACGACGTCGAGGGTGCTCACCGGGCGCCCTCCGGCAGGCCACCGGTGACGGCCGACATCGGCAGCGCGCGCGAGGCGTCCCAGGGGCGCTCCAGGCCGGCCACGCGCAGCAGCACGTCGAGGACGGCGGCGGTGAAGCCCCAGGCGACCAGCCCGCCGTCGTCGCTGTCCGGCGCCTCCAGGGCGAACGTCGGCCCGGTCCAGCCGGACCGGGTGCGGACCACGGCGCGGGAGGCGGGGTCGGTGAGCACGGCCAGCGGGACCCGCAGCACGCGGGCCACCTCCACGGGGTCGCCCACGGCCAGCGACGACGGCACGGGCTCCCAGGCCAGGACGGGCACCACCGAGGCGCCCGTGGGCGGCACGTGCAGCGCCGGCGCGACGCCCAGCACCTCCACGCCAGCGGTGTCGAGGCGGACCTCCTCGCGCGCCTCGCGCAGCGCCGCGCGCACGGGGTCGCCGCCGTCGTCGTCCTCGACGCCCCCGCCGGGGAAGGCGATCTGACCGGAGTGCGAGCGCAGGCCGGACGCCCTCTCGAGGAGGACGACGTCACCCGCGCCGTCGGCGCCGGGGCCGAAGAGCACGAGCACCGCCGCGCGGCGGCCGCTGCGGGCGCCCAGGCGGACGCCCTCGGCCCGGGCGGCGCGGGTGCGCTCGCCCAGGTGCTCGGCCACGGCCTCGCCCACCTGCGGCAGGGAGCCGGCGAGACGCTCCAGCCAGTCAGGCCGCGTCACCCCGGACCCGCCAGGACCGGAGCGGCCGCGACGGGGGGACCGGGCTTGACGAGGGCGGCCGCCTTCACGGGGTCGGTCTCGCCGGCGCCGTAGGAGGGGCAGTCCCGGGCGAGGGGGCAGGCACCGCACGCGGGCCGGCGGGCGTGGCAGGTGCGCCGGCCGTGGAAGATCACGCGGTGGCTCAGCGGGGTCCAGTCGCCCTTGGGGAAGAGCTCGGCGAGGTCGTCCTCGACGTCCACCGGGTCCTCGTGGGTGGTCCAGCCGAACCGCCGCGACAGCCGCCCCACGTGCGTGTCCACGGTGATGCCGGGGAGCCCGAACGCGTCACCGCGCACCACGTTGGCGGTCTTGCGGCCCACACCCGGCAGCGTGACGAGGTCCTCCAGGCGTCGGGGCACCTCGCCGCGGTAGACCTCCACGAGGCGCGCGGCCAGGCCCTGCACCGAGGCGGCCTTGGCGCGGTAGAAGCCCACCGGTCGCAGCACCTCCTCCAGCGCGGTGCGGTCGGCGCCGGCGAGGTCGGTCGGGGTCGGCCAGGTGGCGAACAGCTCCGGCGTGACGCTGTTGACGCGCACGTCGGTGGTCTGGGCGGACAGCACCGTCGCCACGAGCAGCTGGAACGGCGAGGTGAAGTCGAGCTCGCAGCGGGCGTCGGGGTAGCGCTCGGCCAGCGCCCGGTGCATGCGCCGGGCCCGGCGCACCCGCCCGAGGGGGGTCTCGCGCTCGACGTCGGCTGGCCTCACCAGCGAAGGGTACGGGCGGGGGCTGACAGCCCCGGGGAACTCGGGGAGGTCAGCGCGCGCGGCGGCGCAGCCGCTCCACGTCGAGCAGGTTGACCGAGCGGGCCTCCAGGCGCACCCAGCCGCGGGCGGCGAAGTCGGCGAGGGCCTTGTTCACGGTCTCGCGGGAGGCGCCGACCAGCTGGGCGAGCTCCTCCTGGGTGAGGTCGTGCTGGACCAGCAGGCCGTTCTCGGTGGTGCGGCCGAAGCGCAGGGCCAGGTCGAGCAGGGTGCCTGCGACGCGTCCGGGCACGTCGGTGAAGACGAGGTCGGCGAGGGCCGTGTTGGCGCGCCGCAGGCGCCGGGCCAGGGCGCGCAGCAGCTGCTGCGCCACCTCGGGCCGGGGCGCCATCCACGCGTAGAGCTGCTCGTAGTCGAGGGCGACGAGGCGGGCCGGGCCCACGGCCACGGCGCTGGACGTGCGGGGGCCCGGGTCGAACCAGCTGAGCTCGCCGAACATCTCGCCCGGGCCGAGCACCGCGAGGAGGTTCTCCCGACCGTCCGCCGAGGTGCGCCCGAGCTTGATCTTGCCGCTCTGGATGACGAAGAGGTCGGCGGGCTCGTCACCCTGGGCGAAGAGGACCTGCCCGCGCTTGAGCTCCACCACCCGGGCCAGCGACAGCAGGACCTCGGATGCCTCCTCGTCGACCCCCACGAAGAGGGGGGCGCGTCGCAGCACGTCCTGATCCACGGCGGCAGTCTGCCGCACGCGGTCCCCGGAGGCCTCGGCCGCACCACCCGGGCGGCCGAGGCAGGGGGCGCGGAGGGGTCAGACGACCTCGGCCACGAGCTCCAGCTCGACCGGCGCGGAGAGCGGCAGCTGGGCCACCCCCACGGCGGAGCGGGCGTGGCGGCCGGCCTCGCCGAAGACGTCCGCGAGCAGGTCGCTGGCGCCGTTGGCCACGGCCGGCTGCCCGGTGAAGCCGTCGGCGCTGGCCACGAAGACGGTCAGCTTGACGATGCGCACGACGGCGTCGAGCCCCACCTCGGCGTCGAGCGCGGCGACGGCGTTGAGCGCCGCGGTGCGCGCCTGCTCCTCGGCGGTGGCGGGGTCCACGAGGCCGTCACCCTCGCCCACCAGGCCGGTCACGGGGAGGGCGCCGCCGACGAAAGGCAGCTGCCCGGAGGTGAAGACCAGCGAGCCGGTCCGCACCGTCGGCACGTAGGAGGCCACGGGCGCCGCCACGGGCGGCAGCTCCAGGCCGAGGGAGGCGAGGTTCTCGCGAGCGCCCACGGATCAGCCCTGCTTCGGGCGCTTGAGGTAGGCCACGAGGCCGTTGCCGCCGGGGCCGGGCACCACCTGCACCAGCTCCCAGCCCTCCTCGCCGAAGTTGTCGAGGATCGCCTTGGTGCTGTGCACGATGAGCGGCGCTGTCAGGTACTCCCACTGGGTCACGCCTGGCGAGCCTAGTCCGCAGGCGCGCCGGCGGACCCGTCCGTACTGTCGGCGGGTGATCGCACGCACCGAGGCCCGGGGCGCGCAGCCCCGGCTCCACGTCGTGACCGGCAAGGGCGGCACCGGCAAGACCACCGTGGCGGTGGCGCTGGCGCTGTCGCTCGCGGACGAGGGCAAGCGGGTCCTCGTGTGCGAGGTGGAGGGGCGCCAGGGCGTCTCGCGCCTGCTCGGCACCGAGGCCCTCCCCTACGAGGAGGTCGAGCTGGCCGAGGGCGCCGGCGGGGGCCAGGTGGTGGGCCTGGCCGTGGAGCCGCGGGCGGCGCTGGTCGACTACCTCGACACCTTCCACGGCGGGGTCCTCGGCGGCCGCGGGGGCCGGGTGTCCACCGTGCTGGACCGCGCGGGGGCCGTGGAGTTCATCGCCGACGTGGCCCCGGGCCTGCGCGACGTGCTGCTGGTCGGCAAGGTCTACGAGGCGGTGCGCCGCACGGTCGACGGCGGGCGGGCCGGCAGCACCTCGTCTGCGCAGCCCGTCTACGACGCGGTCGTCCTGGACGCACCGCCCACCGGCCGCATCACCCGCTTCCTCGGCATCGGCGACGAGCTGGCCCAGCTGGCCGTCGGCGGTCCGATCGCCGCCCGCGCCGCGTCGGTGGCGGCGCTGCTGCGCTCCGAGCAGACGGCGGTGCACCTGGTCTGCCTGCCCGAGGAGCTGCCCGTGACCGAGACGCTGGAGGCCGCCGCGGAGCTGCGCGCCGCCGACCTGCCGGTGGGCGCCGTCGTCGCCAACCGGGTGCTCACCGCGCCGGCCGAGGACGGCGGGGCGCCGAGCCGGGTCCGCGGCGCGCTGCGCCGCGCCCTGGCCCCTCAGCCCGACCTGGACGACGGCGGGAGCGCTCCCGCGGACGACGGCGTCGAGGCGCTGGTGGCGGCCCTGCTCACCCAGAACCGGGGCCGGGCGGGGCGGGTGGCCGAGCAGCGGCGCTGGCTCGAGGTCGCCGCAGGCGCCGGCCGGCCGGTGCGCGAGCTCCCGGACCTGCCCGGCGGGGTGGACCTCGAGGGCCTCTACCGCCTCGCCGACGACCTCGCCGCCGCCCCGCTGCCCACGCCGCGGGACCGGCCCGCCCCCACCGGCCCGACGGCGCCGGCGGGAGGTGCGGCGTGAGCGCGGCACCCGGGTGGGACGTCGACGCTCTCCTCGACGACCCGGGTGTGGAGGTGGTCGTCTGCGCGGGCTCCGGCGGTGTCGGCAAGACGACCACGGCCGCGGCGATCGCGCTGCGCGCCGCCGAGCGCGGCCGCCGGGTGGCGGTGCTCACGGTGGACCCCGCCCGCCGCCTGGCCCAGGCGCTCGGCACCCAGGACCCCGAGGACGACGGCGGCGGGCTCGCACCCGACGACGACGGCGGCCTCGCACCCGACGAGCCGCGGCGCGTGCCCGGCGTCGACGCGAGCCGCGGCGGCAGCCTCGACGCGCTGGTGCTGGACGCGCGCCGCACCCTCGACGGCCTCGTCGACGCCGCCCTGCCCCCGGCGCGCGCGGCGCAGGTGAAGGCCAACCCCGTCTACACCTCCCTGGCCACCTCGTTCTCCGGGACGCAGGAGTACATGGCCATGGAGCGGCTCGGGCAGCTGCGCGCCGGGCGGGGCACGCCGACGGGGTGGGACCTCGTCGTCGTCGACACCCCGCCGAGCCGTTCGGCCCTGGACTTCCTCGACGCCCCCGCGCGCCTGGCCTCGTTCCTCGACGGCAGGTTCGCCCGGCTGCTCATGGCGCCGGTGCGCTTCGCGGGCTCGGCGCGCTCCGGCACGGGGCTGCGGGCCGCCGGGGGCCGGGTGGTCGGGGCGCTGGCCGGCGGGGTAGCGGCGGCCATGGACCGCGTCATCGGCGGTCGTCTGCTGCGCGACGTGCAGGCGCTGGTGGAGGGGCTGGACGAGGTCTTCGGCGGCTTCCGGGAGCGGGCCGAGGCGACGTCGGCGGCGCTGCGCGACGCCCGGACGGCGTTCGTGGTGGTCACCGCACCGGAGACCGAGCCCCTCGCGGAGGCGGTCTTCCTCGTGGACCGGCTGCGGTCGGCGGACCTGTCACCGGCGGCGGTCGTGGTCAACCGGGCGACGAGCGCCGCACCGGGCCTGGACGCGGCGGCTGCGCGACGGGCCGCTGCCTCGCTGCGGGACGGGACCGCGGCGGACCGGCGGGCGGCGCAGGTGCTGGACCTGCAGGTGGAGCTGCTAGAGCGGGTGGAGCGGGAGAGCCGCCTCGTGGCCGAGGGCCTCGGGGGCTCCGGCACGGCCACCGCGCTGGTGCCGGCCCTGGAGGGCGACGTCGCCGACCTGGACGGGCTGCGGGCGGTGGGGGCCGCTCTGGCCGGTCGGGCCCCTCGGTCGGGGGCCCCGGCCTGACGGTCCGTCAGGCGGTGCGAGCGGCGGACGCGGCCTCGGCGCGGGCGTGCTCGGCCTTCGCGGCCTGCAGGAGGCGGCTCCAGGACTGCACGTTCGGGCGGCGCTTGAGGATCGCGCGGCGCTCGCGCTCGGTCATGCCGCCCCAGACGCCGAACTCGATGCGGTTGTCGAGGGAGTCGGCGAGGCACTCGGTGCGCACGGGGCAGGCCTGGCAGACGACCTTGGCGCGGTTCTGCTCGGCGCCCTGGACGAAGAGCGCGTCCGGGTCGCTCGTGCGGCAGGCGGCCTGGGTGGTCCACTCGGCGGGCTCGAGGTAGACGGTCTCGCTCATGGTGGTGCCTTCCGGTCGGTGGTGCGGCGGGGAAGCGCCGATCGGGGATCTCACCCGGCGGATCTTGAGGCGTTTCAGGCCTTGTCCATCCGGTCGGACGAGTGACATGGATGAAGTTACGAACTGGTCACGTCCTGCGCCCACCCCTCGTGCGGGCCATTTCCAGGACCACCGGTGACTAGTCACCGTGGCCACTGCCCGCGCACATCACGGTCTGGTAAGGGCCTCTCGTCGTGGCCGGGCCGGACGCAGCGGCCACGTACGCTGGAGGCATGCCGGCCCGCGCTCCTCGCCCCCGTCCCGACGACGGCGAGGCCGGCGTCCAGCAGCGGTCGCGCGGCACCTCGTTCGGCCGCGCCACCAAGCTGCTGGCGGGCTTCCTCGCCGCCAGCGTCGGCGCTGGCGTGCTCGTGGCGGGCCTCGCGGCCCCCGCCGTCATCGCCGCTGGTCAGACCAGCAACGACACGGTCCAGGCGTTCAACAGCCTGCCCGCCTCGCTCGACCAGCCGCCGCTGAGCCAGCAGACCCGGATCCTGTACTCCGACGGCTCGCTGATGGCCACCTTCTACTACGAGAACCGCATCCTCGTGCCCCTCGACAAGGTGGCGCCGGTGATGCAGAAGGCCATCGTCGACATCGAGGACAACCGCTTCTACGAGCACGGCGGGGTCGACCCGCGCGGCCTGGCCCGCGCCTTCGTGCAGAACTCCCAGGGCGGCGACGTCCAGGGCGCCTCGACCCTCACCCAGCAGTGGATCAAGAACGTGCAGGTGGAGGAGGCGCTCTCGGCGCTGCCCACCAACGCCTCCGCCGAGGACCGCCAGAAGGCGTTCAACGAGGTGACCGTCAGGTCCGGCGTGGACGGCTACGTCCGCAAGCTGCGCGAGATGAAGCTGGCCATCGCCGCGGAGAAGAAGTTCTCCAAGGACCAGATCCTCGAGAACTACCTCAACATCGCCAACTTCGGCGGCGGCCAGTACGGCGTCGAGGCCGCGAGCCGGCACTGGTTCAACCGGTCCGCGACCGACCTCGACCTGCCCCAGGCGGCCCTGCTGGCCGGCATCGTGCAGAACCCCGTCGGCTACGACCCGGTGAACAACCCGCAGGACGCGCAGCAGCGGCGCGACACGGTGCTGGGCCGCATGCTGCAGCTGGGCACCATCTCCCAGGCCGACCACGACGCCGCCGTCGCCGTGCCGATCGCGCAGATGCTGAACGTGCAGCAGACCCCCAACGGCTGCGAGCAGGCCGGCCAGGCGGGCTTCTTCTGCGACTACGCGGTGAAGCAGTTCCGCGACGACGACGCCTTCGGCGGCACCAAGGAGGAGCGGCTGCGCCAGCTCTACCGCGGCGGCCTGACCATCACCACGACGCTCGACCGGAACAGGCAGCAGGCGGCCTTCGAGGAGGTCGCGAACGGCGTCCCCGCAGAGGACTCCACGGTCCCCACCAACGTCATCAACAAGGAGGGCAAGCCCCAGCGCACCGGGGGCACGTCCAACCTCGGTGCCTCGATCGTCTCGGTCGAGCCCGGAACCGGCAAGATCATCGCCATGGCGCAGAACCGCACGTACAGCACGTCCCCGGACGCGCCGGTGGGGGCCACGGCCATCAACTACAACACCGACTACCTCCAGGGCGGGTCGTCGGGCTTCCAGCCGGGCTCCAACTTCAAGCCCTTCGTGCTGGCCCAGTGGCTGGCCTCGGGGCGCACCCTCAACGCCACCGTGAACGCCACCCAGCGCGACTACCCGAACAGCAGCTGGAAGTACGGCAGCTGCTACTCGGGAGCCGGGTACGTGGGGAAGCCCTACGGCCCGGGCAACGCCGGGGACGGCGAGGACAGCGGCAACCTGTCGGTGATGAAGGCGACGTTCGACTCCGTGAACACGGGCTACGCCGCCATGGAGAACCAGCTGCAGCTGTGCGACGTCGCTGCGACCGCCCAGGCGCTCGGCGTGCACAAGGCCAGGGCCGACAAGCGGAACGTGACGGGACAGGTCAGCACGGACCTCAACGTGACCCCGTCGATGATGCTCGGCGTGGACGAGGTGGCCCCCCTGTCCATCGCCACCGCTTACGCCGCGTTCGCCGCCCAGGGCAACTACTGCGCCCCCCTCGCCATCGCGCAGATCACTGACGCCGACGGCAAGGGCCTGCCCGTCAAGGGCCCGCAGTGCAACCAGGCCATCGACAAGGACGTCGCCAACGGCGTCAACTACGCACTGCAGCAGACGATCGTCCAGGGCACGGCCCAGGGGATGAGCCTTGCCGGCGGCCGCGAGTCGGCCGGGAAGACCGGTACCACCAACAACTCGGTGGCCACGTGGTTCACCGGCTACACGCCGCAGCTGGCGACGTCGGTGTGGATCGGCGTGCCGGAGAAGAGCATGTCCATCAACGGCGCCACCATCGGGGGCCGCCGCTACGGGAGCATGTACGGCGCCACGGTCTCAGCCCCCATCTGGCGGGCGTACATGAACCGCGCGCTCGACGGAGCGGACCAGCAGGACTTCGTCGACCCGCCGCAGAGCACCATCGGCCGCCCGCCGGCTCCCCCGAAGCCGACGTACACCCCCAGCCCCCGAGGCGGCGGCGGCCAGACGGCCACCCAGGCGCCCGGTGGCGGTCAGGGCGGCGGCGACAACGGCGGTGACCAGGGCGGCGGCGACAACGGCGGCGGCCAGGGCGGCGGTGACCAGGGCGGCGGCCAGGGCGGCGGTGACCAGGGCGGCGGCAACGGCGGCGGCCAGGGCGGTGGCGGCCAGGGCGGTGGCGGCCAGGGCACGACCGTCGAGCCGGTCCCCGGCGGGGACCAGGGCGGAGGCCAGCAGGGCGGGGACGGCGGAGGCGACCAGGGCTGACGCCCTCCTCCACCCACCACGGCGAGACCGACGGGGTCCGCGGCGCACGGCGGCGCGGGCCCCGTCGTCGTGGCGCTGAGCGGTCGATCTTCCCGACTGGCAGCGGCGCCGGAGGCGCTGGAGGGTGTCCCCCGTGCGCGGACTCCTGGGCCTTGCGGTGCTGGTGGGCGTCGGCGTGCTGTTCTCGGCGCACAGGCGCCGCATCCCCTGGCGGACGGTCGGCACGGCCCTCGCGCTGCAGGCGGTCTTCGCCTTCCTCGTGCTGCGCTGGGGACCCGGCCGGGCGGCCCTGGACGCCGTCGCCGGCGGCGTCGAGAAGCTCATCGGCTACGCCGACGAGGGCACGACGTTCCTGTTCGGTCCGCTGACGCAGGTCGGCCCGTCACTCGGGTCGGTCTTCGCCTTCGGCGTGCTCCCTGTGATCATCTTCCTCGGGGCGATCATCCAGCTGCTCTTCTACCTGCGCGTGGTCCAGCACGTCGCGTGGGCCCTGGGCGGCGCCCTCGGGTGGCTCCTCCGGGTCTCCCGGCTGGAGAGCTTCTTCGCGTCCGTGGTCATCTTCCTGGGGCAGAGCGAGGCCCCGCTGATGATCGCCCCGTACCTGCGGCGGCTGACGCGCTCGCAGCTGTTCGCCGTCATCACCGGCGGCTTCGCCGCGGCGGCGGGCTCCACGCTCCTCGGCTACGCGCAGCTGGGCGCGCCGCTGCCGTACCTGCTGGCCGCCACGGCCATGAACGCTCCCGCGTCGCTGCTCATGGCAAAGCTGCTGCTCCCGGAGACCGAGCCGGTGCAGGAGACCTCGGGCGACGACGACGTCCGCGCGGTCCGTGACACCGAGTCGGCCAACGCCATCGACGCCCTGGGGCGCGGGGCCATGGCGGGCGGGCGGATCGCCGTCGTCGTGGGCGCCCTGCTCATCGCCTTCATCGCGGTGCTGGCGCTTGTCAACGGGATCGTCGGTGGCGTGGCGGGCCTCTTCGGCGCCCAGGGCGTCACCGTGCAGGGGATCCTCGGGTGGCTGCTGTCACCGCTGGCGTGGCTGCTGGGGGTGCCGTGGTCGGAGGCCGGCCTGGCCGGCTCGTGGATCGGCCAGAAGACGTTCCTCAACGAGTTCGTGGCCTACTCCGACTTCGGGCCGCAGGTCGCCTCGCTCGACCCGCTGACGGTGGCCGTGGTGACCATCGCCCTGGCGGGCTTCGCCAACCTCGGCTCGATCGCCATCATGATCGGCGTGCTCGGGTCGCTGTGCCCGGAGCGACGCGGCGAGGTGGCGCAGCTGGCGCCGCGCGCGCTGCTCGCCGGGGCCATGGCCAACCTCGCCAACGCCGCGGTCGCTGGCGTCGTCCTGTCGCTGTAGCCCTCCGCGGGCCGCTCGTGACGTCGCCGAGCGACCCCCGGAGGGCGGTCGCGTCAGTGCGCCAGGGCGCCCTTGACGGCGGCGGCCAGGCGGCCGCCGTCCACGGTGGACCCCACCTGCGGGCGCAGGACGCCCATGACCGCGCCCATCGCCGACGGGCCGGTCTTGCCGGCGGCGGCGACCTGCGCGACAGCGGCCTCCACCGCGGCGGCCAGCGCGTCGTCGTCGAGCTGGGCCGGCAGGTAGGCGACCAGCACGGCCTCCTCCGCCCGCTCGCGCTCGGCGGACTCGGTGCGGCCGGCGCCGGCGAACGCCTCGGCGGCCTCCTTGCGCTTCTTCACCTCGGTGCGCAGCACGGCGAGCACCTCGTCGTCGGACAGCTCGCGGGCCTCGGTGCCAGCCACGGACGCGGTCTTGACCGCCGTCAGCGCCATGCGCAGCGTCGCGGTGCGCACCTCGTCACGAGCGCGCATGGAGGTGTTGAGGTCGGCGCGGAGGCGCTCGGCCAGGGAGGTGCTGCCGGGACTGCTGGATGGGGTGGTCGGAGAGCTCACCGGCCCGAGTCTGGCAGGGTGGACCGGCGTGAGTCGCCTGGGATTCCTCCGCACCGCCGCGCTGGGCGCGGGCCTGGCCACGGCCGCCGGCGCCGGGGCGGTGGCCTGGGGCGCCGGGTACGAGGTGCGCGCGTTCCGCCTCCGCCGCTTCCAGGTGCCTGTGCTGCCCTCCGGGCAGGCCCCGCTGAAGGTGCTCCACGTCTCCGACATCCACATGATCGCGGGGCAGCGCGCCAAGCAGGAGTGGATCCGCTCCCTGGCCCGGCTGGAGCCCGACCTCGTCGTCGACACCGGCGACAACATCACCTCCCCGCAGGCGGTGCCGGAGGTGCTGGCCGCCCTGGAGCCGCTGCTGGAGCTGCCGGGGGCCTTCGTGCTGGGCTCCAACGACTACTTCGCGCCGAAGCCCAAGAACCCCGCCGCGTACCTGTGGCGGCCGTCCCGCGCCCACGCGAAGCCCACTCCCCTGCCCACCGACCAGCTCACCGACGCGTTCGGCGCCGCGGGCTGGCTGGACCTCACCAACGCCAGGGGCCGCCTGCAGGTCGGTGGGCGCCGCCTGGACCTCGTGGGCGTGGACGACCCGCACCTGCAGCGCGACCGGTACCTCGACGTCGCCGGGCCGGCCGACCCCGCCGCCGACCTGTCGGTGGGGGTGGCCCACGCCCCGTACCGCCGCGTCCTCGACGCCATGACCACCGACGGGCACCAGCTGCTCATCGCCGGGCACACCCACGGCGGCCAGCTCTGCGTGCCCTTCGTCGGCGCGCTCACCACCAACTGCGACCTGCCGCGCTCGATGGCCAAGGGCCTGCACCGCTGGGAGCGTGGACGCCGGTCCAGCTGGCTGCACGTCAGCGCCGGCCTGGGCACCAGCCCGTACGCGCCGGTGCGGTTCGCGTGCGCCCCCGAGGCGACCCTCCTGGAGCTCGTGCCCGCCTGATCGAGGGCTGACCGGGGCCCGGCGCGCCCGCACGGCGGAACCGCGTCGAGAGCAGTAGCCGCATTCGGCTAGAGTGGTCTGCGCTGCTCCGGGGTGTGGCGCAGCTTGGTAGCGCGCTTCGTTCGGGACGAAGAGGCCGCAGGTTCAAATCCTGTCACCCCGACCACAGTCACGAGGGCCCCCGCTGAGCGGGGGCCCTCGTCCGTTCAGCGGACCAGCAGCCTCCGTTCATGCGGATGACACACGACCAGTGCCACTCTCCCCCTCGCGTCCGGTGCTCACAGCAACTCATCGGGTGCTACTCATCGGGGCAGGACCAGGACGACGGGTCAGGTGGCGGTCATGGCAGTGGCAGACCTGCGCGCAGACGAGGGCGAAGGAGCCCTCGGCGCTGAGGCCGAGAAGAGCAAGCTCCAGAAGCACTTCGGCAGGGCCGACATCTTCTTCTTCCTCGTGTGCACCCTCGTCGGCATCGACGGGCTCGGCACGCTGGCCACAAAGGGCGGCGAGGGCTTCACGTGGCTCGTCGTCTGCGTGCTCCTCTTCGCCGTGCCGTCAGCGGCGCTGCTGGCGGAGCTCGGCGCGGCGTTCCCCGACGAGGGCGGTCCCTACGTGTGGGTGCGGATGGCGTTCGGGCGCCTGGTCGGCGCCATCAACAACGTCTTCTACTGGGTGACCAACCCCGTGTGGATGGGCGGCACCCTGGTGGGGACCGCGCTGGGCGGCCTCATGACGTTCTTCCACCACGGCCAGGCCTTCTCCACGACCTTCCAGTACGTCTTCGCCCTCGCGTTCATCTGGGCGGGCGTGCTGTTCGCCGTCCTGAGCTTCCGGGTGGGCAAGTGGATCGCGACCATCGGGGCCCTGGCCCGCTTCGCGCTGCTGGGCCTGTTCAGCGTGCTGGTGGTCGCCTACGGCTTCGTGCACGGCTTCCACGGGCCGTCGGCGGGCAGCTACGCGCCGAGCTTCTCCGGGTTCGTGGTGCTCGTGCCGCTCATCCTCTTCAGCCTCGTGGGCTTCGAGCTGCCCAGCGCCGCCGGCGAGGAGATGGAGGACGCGAAGCGCGACGTGCCCGCCGGCATCGCCAAGTCCATCCTCGCCACCGGGCTGCTGTACGGGCTCCCCGTCCTGGGGATCCTCCTGGTGCTCCCCGAGCAGCAGGCCAGCGGCCTGGCGGGCTTCCCCGACGCCGTGCGCCAGGCGCTGACGGTGTTCGGCGGCACGGTCACCACCGCTGCCGACGGCACCACGGCCGTGACGCTCACCGCCTTCTCCACTGCGGTCGGGTACGTGCTGGGGATCCTCGTCGTCGTCGTGGCGTTCACCTCGGGACTGACCTGGATCATGGGGTCGGACCGCACGCTGGCGGTCTCCTGCTACGACGGCGCCGGTCCGCGCGCCCTGGGGCGCTTCTCGGAGCGCTTCGGCACCCCGCTGCGCGTCAACGTGCTCTCCGGGGTCATCTCGACGCTGGTCTTCGTGGCGGCGAACACCATCACCTCCGGTGACGCCGGCAAGTTCTTCACCGTGGCCCTGGCGCTGGCGGTGTCCACCACCCTCATCAGCTACCTCGGCATCTTCCCTGCCGCCTGGGTGCTGCGCCGCCGGCTCCCGGACGCGCCGCGCCCCTACCGCGCCCCGGCGATCGGGCTGCTGACGGTCGTCTCCACCGCGTGGATCGTCTTCTGCACCGTGCAGATCCTCTTCCCGGGCCTCGGTGACGGCTGGTTCACCGCGGACTTCCGCGCCGACGGCTGGGCCTTCTCCGAGCGCTGGACCTACCTGTTCGTGGAGCTGGTGCCGCTGCTCGTCTTCACGGCCCTCGCCGTGGCGTTCTGGGCCGTCGGGCGCCGCGAGGTGCGCGCGGCCTCCCAGCTGCAGGCCCAGCCCCAGCACGCCGGCTGAACACGCGGGAGACCCGCACCCGAGAGCCTCGGGTGCGGGTCTCCCGCGTGATCGCGACGGCTCAGCGGCCGGAGAGCTCCGCGGCCACGAGCTCGGCGATCTGCGCGGTGTTGAGCGCGGCGCCCTTGCGGAGGTTGTCACCGCAGACGAACAGGTCGAGGGTGTGGGGGAAGTCCAGCGCCTGGCGGATGCGCCCCACCCACGTCGGGTCGGAGCCCACCACGTCGGCGGGCGTGGGGAAGTCACCGTTGGCCGGGTCGTCCAGGACGACGACGCTGGGCGCCTCCACCAGGGCCTGCCGCGCCGCCTCCACCTTGATGGGCTTCTGGAACGTCGCGTGCACCGCGAGGGAGTGCGTGGTCACCACGGGCACGCGCACGCAGGTGGCCGAGACCTTGAGGTCGGGGATGCCGAGGATCTTGCGGCTCTCGGCGCGGACCTTGAGCTCCTCGCTGGACCAGCCGTCGTCCTTGAGCGAACCCGCCCACGGCACCACGTTGAGCGCCAGCGGCGCCGGGAACGGCGAGGGCTCGTCACCGAGGCGCTCGGCGACGGCGGTGCGCACGTCACCGGGCCGGGTGCCGAGGGTCGCGTCCCCGGAGACGGCCTCGAGCTCGGCGTGGAGCCTGTCGATGCCGGGCTGCCCAGCGCCGGACGCCGCCTGGTAGGAGGCGACGACGAGCTCGGTGAGGCCCCACTGGCGGTGCAGCGCGCCGAGCGCGTCCATCATCGTCAGCGTCGTGCAGTTGGGGTTGGAGATGATCCCCCGGGGCCGGTTGCGGATCGCCGACGGGTTCACCTCCGGCACCACGAGCGGCACGTCGGGGTCCATGCGGAACGCGCCGGAGTTGTCGACGACGACCGCGCCGCGGGCGGCGGCGACGGGGCCCCACTCGAGGCTCACCTCGTCGGGGACGTCGAACATCGCCACGTCGACGCCGTCGAAGACCTCCGGCGCGAGCGCCTGGACCTCGACGTCCTCGCCGCGCACGCGCAGCTTCTTGCCCGCGGAGCGGGCCGAGGCGACGAGGCGGATCTCGCCCCAGACGTCCTCGCGGGTGGACAGGATGCCGAGCATCACCGTGCCGACGGCGCCGGTGGCGCCGACGACGGCGAGGACGGGCTTGCGGCCCGTCGCCTGCGCGCTGGTGGGGGTGCTGTCGCTCATCGCCCGGTCCCTCCGTAGACGGTGGCCTGGTCCTCGCCGGCGGACGCGTCCAGCCCGAAGGCCGTGTGGACGGCGCGCACGGCGTCGTCGAGGTCGGCGTCGCGGGTGACCACCGAGATGCGGATCTCCGAGGTGGAGATCATGTCGATGTTGATCCCGCTGTCGGCGAGGGCCTTGAAGAACCGCGCGGAGACGCCGGGGTTGCTGCGCATGCCCGCCCCGATGAGGGAGAGCTTGCCGATCTGGTCGTCGAAGCGCAGGGAGCCGAAGCCGACCGAGGCCTGCACCTGCGACAGCGCCGTCATCGCGACCTGGCCGTCGGCCTTGGGCAGCGTGAAGGAGACGTCGGTGAGGCCCGTCGCGGCGGCCGACACGTTCTGGACGATCATGTCGATGTTGATGCCGGCGGCAGCGACGTGCTCGAACAGCTCGGCGGCGGTGCCCGGCTTGTCGGGCACCCCCACCACGGTGATCTTCGCCTCGCTGCGGTCGTGCGCGACGCCGGTGATGATCGCGTGCTCCACGGGAAGGTCCTCCATCGATCCGGCCACGAGCGTCCCGGGCCTGGGGCTGAACGAGCTGCGCACGTGCACGGGCACGCCGTAGCGGCGGGCGTACTCGACGCACCGCAGCACCAGCACCTTGGCGCCGCTGGCGGCCAGCTCGAGCATCTCCTCGTAGGTGACGGTCTCGAGGCGGCGGGCGGCGGGCGCGATGCGCGGGTCCGCGGTGAAGACGCCGTCGACGTCGGTGTAGATCTCGCACACGTCGGCGCCGAGCGCGGCGGCCAGGGCCACGGCCGTGGTGTCGGAGCCGCCGCGGCCGAGGGTGGTGATGTCCTTGGTGTCCACCGAGACGCCCTGGAACCCGGCGACCACGGCGACGTCGCCGGCGTCGAGCGCGTCGCGGATGCGCCCGGGGCTGACGTCGATGATGCGCGCCTTCCCGTGGGCGGAGTCGGTGATGACGCCGGCCTGGCTGCCGGTGAACGAGCGCGCGCGGATGCCGAGGTTGGCGGTGGCCATGGCCAGCAGCGCCATCGAGATGCGCTCGCCGGAGGTGAGCAGCATGTCGAGCTCCCGCGCCGGCGGCAGCGGGCTGACCTGCTCGGCGAGGTCGAGCAGCTCGTCGGTGGTGTCGCCCATGGCGGAGACCACCACGACCACGTCGTGGCCGGCGCGGCGCGTCTCGGCGATGCGCGCGGCCACCCGCTTGATGCCGGCGGCGTCGGCGACCGACGAGCCGCCGTACTTCTGGACGACCAGGCCCACCGGGGGCACCTCCTGCGCAGTTCGTCGTGCAGCTTCTCGCGCGAGCGCGCGGAGCACGGACCGGCACAGGACTCTACCGGCGGCGGCGGTGCTGCCCGACCGGCTGCTCGTGCGGGAGGATCGGGGCATGGCGCCGCTGCAGATCACCGCCCTCACCGCCGAGCGGTCGGCGCTGGCCCTGCCCGACCTGCCGTGGGACGCCCCGCTGAGCCGCTGGCCCGCGGAGACGCTCGCAGCGCTCCCCCGGGGCATCTCCCGCCACGTGGTGAGGTTCGTCCGCCTGGCCGACGCGGTGGTGGCCGTGAAGGAGAACACCGAGGAGCTGGTGAGGCGCGAGTACGGCCTGCTGCGCGTGCTGCGCCGCCTCGACGTCCCGTGCGTCGTCCCCGTCGCGGTGGTGACGGGCCGGACCTCGCCCGAGGGGGAGCCGCTCGACCCGGCGCTGGTCACCCAGCACCTGCAGTTCTCCCTGCCCTACCGCGCGCTGTTCAGCCAGTCGCTGCGCCCCGACACCGCCACCCGGCTCGTGGACGCCCTGGCGGTGCTGCTCGTGCGCCTGCACCTGGCGGGCTTCTACTGGGGCGACGTGTCGCTGTCCAACACGCTGTTCCGCCGTGACGCCGGCGAGTTCGCCGCCTACCTCGTGGACGCCGAGACCGGCGAGCTGCACCAGGAGCTGTCCGACGGGCAGCGCAGCAACGACGTCGAGGTGGCCCGCATCAACATCGCCGGTGAGCTCATGGACCTCGAGGCGGCGGAGTACCTCGACGAGAGCGTCGACCCGGTCGAGGTGGCCAACAGCATCGTGGAGCGCTACTACTCCCTGTGGGAGGAGCTCACGGGCCTGGAGTCCTTCGAGCAGGGCGAGCGGTGGCGCGTGCAGGCCCGCATCGAGCGCCTCAACGAGCTGGGCTTCGACGTCGGCGAGCTGTCCATCTCCACCGACGTCGGCGGCTCGGTGGTGCAGATCCAGCCGAAGGTGGTCGACGCGGGCCACCACTCGCGGCGCCTGCTGCGCCTCACGGGCATCGACGCCGAGAACAACCAGGCGCGCCGCCTGCTCAACGACCTCGACTCCTACGTGGCCGCCACCGACCGCCAGAACGACGACGAGGAGATCTCCGCCCACGACTGGCTGGCGCAGGTCTTCGACCCCGTCGTGCGGGCGGTCCCGCGCCGCATGCGCCGCAAGCTGGAGCCCGCGGAGATCTTCCACGAGGTGCTGGAGCACCGCTGGTACCGCTCCCAGGAGGCGCAGCGCGACATCCCGCTGCTCGAGGCGGTCCGCTCCTACGTCGACGACGTGCTGTCGAAGCGCCCCGACGAGCAGGCGCTGATCCTGCAGACCGGGATGATGGACACCGGTCAGATGGCCGCGGTGGGGATGGACGGCGACGAGGCGCCACTGCTGGGCGGTCCCGGCAGGGACGACGTCGACGACCCGGACGACCCGGAGTCGGACCGCATCGACGGCTGGCTGTCCAGCCACGGCTGACCGGAGCCGTCGGCCGCCGACCACACGCGCGTGCGGCCGCGGCCGTCGCGCTTGGCCGCGTACAGGGCCTGGTCGGCGCGCGCGAGGGCGTCGTCGAGGACGTCCCCGGCCGCCACGCCCGTGACGCCGGCGGTGCAGCTGCGGCCCTCGGGGAGCACCGCGCGCAGGGCGTCGACGAGCGCGCCGGCCTGCGCGGGCGCGAGCGGGGCGAGCAGCACGAACTCGTCGCCGCCCCAGCGCCCGAGCACCGCACCCGGCGGGACCAGGGAGGTCCACGCGCCGGCGGCGCGGCGCAGGAGCTCGTCGCCGGCGGCGTGGCCGAGGGTGTCGTTGACCTGCTTGAAGTGGTCCAGGTCGACCACCGCCAGGGACAGCGGCCGCGCGGAGCGCGGGTCCGCGAGCGCGGCGACGACGTGGCGCTCGGTGCCGCGGCGGTTGGGGAGACGCGTGAGGACGTCGAGCTCGGCGGCCAGCACGGCGCGGGCGGTGACCCGGGACAGCACCCCGACGAGCACGCCCACGCCCACCGTGGAGCACGCCATGACGACGACGTCGCCTGCACCGACCTCGGGGGCGGCCCCCAGCACGCCGATGAGGAGCACCGTGCTGACGCCGACGTGCACCGCGGCGAGGGTCCAGGGGAAGAAGAACGTCGCCAGCGCCGCGAGGAGCATGAAGAGGGTGGCGTCGGCGACGCTCGCGCTCCCCCCGCCGTCGAGGTGGACGCCCACGAAGACGGCCACGGCCGTGGCCGGCTGTACGAGGTGGTAGTGCCAGGTGCGGTAGTGGCGGCGGAACACGGCGAGGACCGCACCCGTGACGACGGCTGCCACCGCTACCCAGAAGGGGGCGCCGGGGGGTGACGCGCCGGAGCGCAGGAGCGAGGCGACGGCGACGTACAGCCCGCAGAAGACCATGGTGGCGGAGGTCGTCCAGACCATCACCCGCAGCCCCGCGGCGGGTTGTGCGCGGGCGAGCTCGGCGAGCAGCGGCGCCAGGCGCCTGGCCCTCACGCGTCAGCCCTCACGCGTCAGCCCTGGCACCGGTGGCCTCCTGCTCGAGCCTGGCGACGAACGCGCCGGTGGGCAGGGCCGGGGCCCACCACCAGCCCTGCCCCTCCTCGCAGCCCTGGGCGGCGAGCCAGGCGGCCTGGTGCGCGGTCTCGACGCCCTCGGCGACGATCGTGAGGTCCAGGGCGTGCGCGAGGGCGATGACGCCCGCGCATACGGGGGCCTCGCGCCCGGGCTCGACCGCGGCGACGAAGCTGCGGTCCACCTTGAGCAGGTCCAGCGGCAGCTGCCCCAGGCGAGCCATGCTCGACCAGCCGGTGCCGAAGTCGTCCACGGCGATGCGGACGCCAGCAGCGCGCAGCGCGTGCAGGTTCCCGGCGACCACGGGGGACCTCTCGTCCAGCACGCCCTCGACCACCTCGACGACGAGGCGCTCACCCGGCAGACCGGCGCGGTGCAGCGCGGCCACCACCCAGGTCGCGTAGTCCGCCTCGGCCAGCTCGGGTCCGGAGGCGTTGACCGCGACGGTCAGCGCGGCTCTCCCCGGCAGCACCGGCCACGAGGCGGCGTCGGCGCACGCGCGCTCGACCACGTGGCGCCCGAGCTGCACGACGGCGCCGCTGGCCTCGGCCTGGGGCAGGAAGTCGCCGGGCATGACGGTCGAGCCGTCCTCGCGGGTCCAGCGGACGAGGGCCTCGGCGCCAGTCGTCGTCCCGGTGCGCAGGTCGACCACCGGCTGGTAGTGGACGTGCACGTCACCGCGCTCCAGCGCCTGCAGCAGGCCCCTGGTGGTCGGGGTGCCCAGGGCCCACAGGCGCACCTCTCCACCGCCGTCCCGCTTGGCCGCGGCCAGGGCGCCCTCGGCGTGGTCGACGAGGTCCTCCAGCTCGTCCCCCAGCTCGAGGACGGCGACGCCGGCGCTGCACCGCAGGCCCCCGGGCAGGTCGCACCGGAGCTCCTGCACGAGGTCCCACGCCTGGTCGGTGCAGCCCCGCACGAGCACCGCGAACTGGTCACCGCTCCACCTGCCGAGCAGGACGTCTTCGGGCAGCCGGGCACGCCAGCGCTGGGCGGTGGCCCGCAGCAGGGCATCGCCCTCGGCGTGACCGCGGACCTCGTTGACCCTCGCGAAGCCGTCCAGCCCCACCAGCGCCAGCACGAGGCCGTCGAGGCGCGCGGACTCCAGCGCGACGGCCCGCGCCATCCGCCGCGTGGTGCCGGCGCGGTCGAGGAGCCCGGTGAGCAGGTCCACGCCAGCGGCGGCGCTGGCAGCGGTCACCAGGTGCACCAGGACCGCCACGACGAGGAGCGACCCGCCGACCAGCACCAGGTCCGCGAAGCCCACGCCGACCGCCCCGGCCGCTGAGGCCACCAGCGCGGACAGCACCAGGGCGACGTGCAGGCACGCCACCGGCAGCGGGAAGAAGTAGACGGCCTCCACCACGGCGATGGCGAAGAGCCACGCCAAGGAGGGCGCCCGCCCCGTGCCTGCGCTGAGGGCCACTCCCGCGGCGATCGCTGCCGTCCCGGCGACCATGGTGGCGTTGTAGCTCCACGGGGGCATCCGGCGCCCCAGCAGCGCCACGGCGAGCGCCACGGCGAGCGCACCCAGCGCCAGGACGCCTTGCGGGTCGCTCCGCCAGCTCGAGGAGGGCTCCACCGCGAGTCCCAGGAGCACGAGCACGGCCGCGCTGGCGTAGCTGACGCAGGTGGTGGCCCTCAGCGTCTCGCGCGTGACCCCGGGGCGCAGGGCGGCTGCGCCCCTGAGGAGGCGCCTCGCGCTCGCGGCCGCACTGCCACCCGCTCGAACCATGCCTGGGGCATCGGACCCAGTCGTCCCGGCCTTGAGGGCTGTGCCGCCGCTCTCTGACCGGGCCCGGCGCTCAGAGGCGGGCGCTGGCTCCCGCGGCCTCGCGGGCCCGGGCGACCTCGTACAGCGCGATGCTGCAGGCGACACCCGCGTTGAGGGACTCCACCTGCCCCGCCATGGGGATCGAGGCGACCAGGTCGCAGGTCTCGCGCACCAGCCGGGAGAGCCCGCGGCCCTCCGAGCCGACCACCACGGCGACCGGCCCCTCGGCGATGCGGGCGACGTCGGCGGAGCCGATCGGGGCGTCCGCGTCGGCGTCGAGCCCGATGACGAAGCAGCCGGCGGCCTTGGCGGCCTCCAGGGCGCGGGTGAGGTTGGTCTCTCGGGCCACCGGCAGGCGCGCGGCGGCGCCCGCGGAGGTCTTCCACGCGCTCGCCGTCATGCCGGCGGAGCGGCGCTCGGGCACGAGGACGCAGGAGGCGCCGAAGGCGGCGGCCGTGCGGACCACAGCGCCCAGGTTGCGGGGGTCGGTCACGCCGTCGAGGGCGACGACGAGCGGCGCGCGGCCAGCGGTGGTGTCGGCCTCGAGGACGTCGGCGAGGGAGGCGTACTGGTAGGGCGGCACCGTGAGCACCAGGCCCTGGTGCACCGCCCCGCCGGACATCCGGTCGAGCTCCGGGCGGGCGACCTCCAGCACCGGGAGGCCGCGGTCGGCCGCGAGCCGCAGCGCCTCGCGCACCCGGTCGTCGGTCTCGATGCGGGTGGCCACGTGCAGCGCGGTGGCGGGCACGTGGGTGCGCAGCGCCTCGACGACGGGGTTGCGGCCCGCGACCGCCTCGTTGCCGGCCCGGCTGGTGGTGGTGCGGCCGGTGGGGCGCTGGGCGCGGAGCCCGTCGTCGCTGCCCCTGGTCGAGCGCGAGGCACCGCCCGCTGCCGCAGGGGCGCCCTCGGCGGAGCGGCGTGCGGCGGAGGCCGCACGCCGTGCGGCCGGGTGGCCGGTGCGCTCCTCGGCGGGCGGCGTGGGACCGCGGCCCTCGAGGCCGCGGCGGTTCTTGCCGCCGGTCCCCGTGGTGGGCGTCTTCTTGGAGCCGGCCTTGCGCACGGCGCCGCGCCGGGACGAGTTGCCGGCCATGGGTGCTCCTGTCGGGTCTGCTGGGTGTTCGGGTCTGCTGGGTGCTGGTGGGTGCTGCTGGTCCAGCGCGGGTCGGTGGTGCTGTCGGGCGGTTCGGGCGGTGGGAGCTGCGTCAGCCGAGCGACCAGCGGGCGCCGCCGGGCGAGTCCTGCACCACCACGCCGGCGCGGCCGAGGAGGTCGCGGATGGCGTCGGCCGCGGCGAAGTCCTTCTCGGCCCGGGCGCGGGCCCGGGCCTCCAGCTGGGCCTCGACCAGCACGTCCAGCGCGGAGGCCTGGGCGGTGGCCGCCGCGCCGCCCGCACCGGTCCAGCGGGGGTCGAGGGGGTCGATGCCGAGCGTGCGCACGATGGCGTTGACGTCGTTGGCGGCGGCCACCGCGAACTGCTCGTGGCCGCCGTCCAGCGCCGCGTTGCCCGCGCGGACGGTGTCGTGGAGGACGGCGAGGGCGCCCGGCACGTTGAGGTCGTCGTCCATGGCGGCGGCGAACGCCGGGGGGATGCGCGGCGCGGGCGCGGCGGCACCGACCCGCGAGGCCAGCACCGGCTGCACGCGGCGCAGGAACGTCTCCACGCGCCCGATCGCGGACTCGGCCTCGGCGAGGGAGGTGGCCGAGTGCTCGAGGTTGGAGCGGTAGTGCGCCGAGCCGAGGTAGTAGCGCAGCGCCAGCGGCGTGGTGTCGCGGAGCACCTCGGTGACCAGCAGGGAGTTGCCGAGCGACTTGCTCATCTTCTCGCCGCTCTGCGTCACCCAGCCGTTGTGCAGCCAGTACGACGCGAAGCCGAGGCCGGCGGCGCGGCTCTGCGCCTGCTCGTTCTCGTGGTGGGGGAAGCGGAGGTCGAGGCCGCCGGCGTGGATGTCGAACGCGTCGCCGAGGTAGCGCCGCGCCATGGCCGAGCACTCCAGGTGCCAGCCGGGGCGCCCGCGGCCGAAGGGCGTGGGCCAGGAGGCGGTGGCCGGCTCGGAGGGCTTGGAGCCCTTCCACAGGGCGAAGTCGCGGGGGTCGCGCTTGCCGCGCGGGTCGGCGTCCTCGGCGGGGGCGACGTCGTCGAGGGAGACGTGCGTCAGCGCCCCGTACTGGGCGAACGAGCGGACGTCGAAGTAGACGTCGCCGGACCCGTCGGCGGCGGGGTAGGCGTGCCCGCGCTCGACCAGCAGCTCCATGAGCTCGACCATCTCGGGCACGTGACCGGTGGCGCGGGGCTCGTAGGTGGGGCGGCGCACGCCCACGGCGTCGTAGGCGGCGGTGAAGGCCTGCTCGTGCGTGTAGGCCCACCCCCACCAGGGGCGGCCCGCCTCGGCGGCCTTGGCGAGGATCTTGTCGTCGATGTCGGTGACGTTGCGCACGAAGGTGACGTCGAGGCCGTGGCCGACCTCGAGCCAGCGGGCGAGCACGTCGAAGGCGACGCCCGAGCGCAGGTGCCCGATGTGCGGCGGTGCCTGCACGGTGGCGCCGCACAGGTAGATCGACGCGGCTCCGGGGACGAGGGGCGCGAAGTCGCGCACGGCGGCGGCCTCGGTGTCGTACAGGCGGAGTGGCACCCCTCCAGGCTATCGGCGCAGACGGGCGGCCCCGTCCAGCGCCGGACCGCACTGACCGGATGACTGATCCATCAGTGGTCCACAGCTGCGCTCCCGGTGGTGGTGCGGGTCGGGGCCGGTCGCTAGCGTCGGACCATGCCGCACACCGTGAAGGGCGTCGTCGCCCTCAGCAAGGGAGCTCCCGTGGAGCTCGTCGACGTCGTCGTCCCCGACCCGGGCCCCTTCGAGGCCGTGGTCGACGTCCAGGCGTGCGGGGTCTGCCACACGGACCTGCACTACCGCGAGGGCGGCATCTCCGACGACTACCCCTTCCTGCTCGGCCACGAGGCGGCCGGCGTGGTGTCCGCGGTCGGCGAGGCCGTCACCGACGTCGCCGTGGGCGACTACGTGGTCCTCAACTGGCGCGCGGTCTGCGGCAGCTGCCGCGCCTGCCGCCGCGGGCGGCCCTGGTACTGCTTCGCCACCCACAACGCCGAGCAGAAGATGACCCTGGCCGACGGGACGCCCCTGTCCCCCGCGCTCGGCATCGGCGCCTTCGCCGAGAAGACGCTCGTGCACGCCGGCCAGTGCACCAAGGTCGACCCGGCCCTCCCGGCGTCCGCGGCGGGCCTGCTCGGCTGCGGGATCATGGCGGGCTTCGGCGCCGCCGTGAACACCGGAGCGGTCACCCGCGGTGACTCCGTGGCCGTCATCGGCTGCGGCGGCGTCGGCGACGCCGCCATCGCCGGAGCGGTGCTCGCCGGCGCCACCACGGTCATCGCCGTCGACGTCGACGACCGCAAGCTCGAGGTCGCCAAGAGGTTCGGCGCCACCCACACGATCAACAGCCGCCAGACCGACGCCGTCGAGGGCGTCCGGGCGCTCACCGGCGGGAACGGCGCCGACGTCGTCGTCGAGGCCGTGGGCCGCCCCGAGACCTACCAGCAGGCGTTCTACGCCCGCGACCTCGCCGGCACCGTCGTCCTCGTGGGCGTGCCGACGCCGCAGATGACGCTCGAGCTGCCCCTGCTCGACGTCTTCGGCCGCGGTGGCGCCCTGAAGTCCAGCTGGTACGGCGACTGCCTGCCCGAGCGCGACTTCCCGATGCTCGCCGCCCTGGCGCTGCAGGGCAGGTTCCCCCTGCAGGACTTCGTCACCGAGACCGTGGGCCTGGGAGACGTCGAGGCCGCGTTCGCCGCCATGGGCCGCGGCGACGTGCTGCGGTCGGTGGTGGTGCTGTGAGCGCCCCCGGGACCTCGCGGAAGGGCGGGCTGCGCCTCGACCGGAGCACCTCCGAGGGCACCTTCAGCCTGGACGGGCAGACCTTCGACGTCGAGAACAACGTGCTCGTGCTCGGGGACGACGCCGAGTGCCTCGTCGTCGACGCCCCGCACGACCTCGGCGCGATCGCCGAGGTCGTGGGCGACCGGCGCGTGGTGGCCGTGGTCTGCACCCACGCCCACGACGACCACGTGCGCCTGGCGCCGGCCGCCGGGGAGCGCTTCGCCGCCCCCGTGCTGCTGCACCGCGACGACCTCGGCCTGTGGACCCTGACCCACCCGGCGGCGGCCCCCACCGAGCTCCTCGAGGACGGCCAGGTGCTCACCGTGGCCGGCACGGAGGTCCACGTGCTGCACACCCCGGGGCACTCCCCCGGCTCGGTATGCCTCTACGTGCCCGCGCTGGAGACGGTGCTGACCGGCGACACGCTCTTCGCCGGCGGTCCGGGCGCCACGGGGCGCTCCTTCAGCGACTTCCCCACGATCATCACGTCCATCCGGGAGCGGGTCCTCGCGCTGCCGCCCGGCACCACCGTCGTGCCGGGCCACGGCGGGACGACCACGGTCGGCGACGAGGCCCCGCACCTGCAGGAGTGGATCGACAGGGGCCACTGACGTGGCAGCCGGTCACGGGGGCGGCGGGAGCGCCGGCGGCGCGGGCCTCGGGGTGCGCCTCGACCGCGGCGCCGGGGCCCCGGCGCCGTGGCAGCAGGTGCACGACCAGGTGGTCGCCGCGGTCGACGACGGGCGGCTGGTCCCCGGTGACCGGCTCCCCACGGTCCGGGCGCTGGCCGAGGAGCTCGGCGTGGCCGCCGGCACCGTGGCGCGCGCCTACCGGGCGCTGGAGGCCTCCGACGTCGTGAGCACCGCGAGCCGCGCCGGCACCGTCGTGCGCGACCGCACCGCGCAGCGCGGTGACGCCGCGGCTCGCGCCGCCGCGGCGTCGCTGGCGCGTGAGGCCGTGGCCGCGGGTCTCGACGACGACGCGGCGCTGTCGCTGCTGCGTGGCGCGCTGGCGGCCGCCCGAGGGCGCTGAGGCGGGCCCCCGGTGCTCAGGTGGTCGTGAGGCGGGAGTCCTCGTTGTTCGTGCCGGCGGGGAAGAAACCGCCGGAGCGCACGCCCTGCGCCGGGTTGAGGTAGGCGATGTTGTGCACCTGCTGCGGGGTGCGGCCGAAGGCGATGGCGTTGCCGTCGACGGGGGTGACGTTGATGCGGCCGCCCGCCTGCGAGACGCCCTGGTCGTCGTCGCTCTTCCCGTCGAGGGAGTCGCGGGCGTCGGAGATCTTGTTCGCGGCGTCGGCCAGGCCCTCGGTGTAGATGACGGTCCGCACCGCCCCCGCGTGGTATGCCTCCACGGCGAGGATGCCCGCGGCGGCGTCGAGGTAGGTCTTGCTGCTGATGAGCGGCGCACCGCCCTTGTAGGCGGTGACGCCGACGTCCTCGAAGAGGAAGGCGCCCAGCAGGAAGCTCGTGTCGTCCGCGAAGGCGTCGAAGGTCTGCCCGTCCTTGATGAGGCCCGCCGCCTTCGCCGCGGCGTTGAAGGCGCCGGTGAAGTCGATGGCCGGGCGGGCGACGGCAGCGCCGCCGAGGGCCCCGCGCAGGAACTTCACGTGGGCGATCTCGTCGTTGGCGATCTCCTCGGCGATGCCGCGCACCAGCTTGCTCTTGAACTGCACCTTGCGGCCGCCGTTGACGTCTCCGCGGTTCAGCCTGCCGGTGGTGAGGCCGTCGTCGAGGCCGCGGCCGTAGAACGCGCGCGAGTAGAACTCCGCCTCGAGGTACTCGAGGTTGAGGGCGAAGTTGAGGATGGCGCCATCGCTGATGCCACCGCCGCCTCCCCCGCCCCCGCCGCCCTTCTTCTCGTGGGCCTGGGCCGGAGCGGCCACCGCGGTGGCGCCGATGACGCCCAGGCCCGCCACCCCCGCGGTGCGCAGGAAGGCGCGGCGGTCGGCGCCGCTCTCCGCGCTGCGGGAGATCATGTCCGTGACGAGCTGCTTGCCGAACATCCGGTCAGTCCTCTCGAGAGGTGGCGGGGCCGCCGTCGGCTCCACCCGCCACCCGTTCGGAGCAGCGGGGAGCCGGGATGGGAGCAGAACCGGACGAACCGCCCCCCTTCCGGCAGACCCCCGGCAGACCGGGCGCGCACCAGGACCCGGTCGCCGGTGGCCACCCCGCTGTTGCTCGGCGGTGAGGGGCGCGGAATGCTCGGAGGGTCGGCGCGCCCGCGCCGCTGCACGTGGACGGGCGCGACGCACTGAACGGGCCGCCCGGCAGTCCCCGCTGCGGGCGGCGAGGAGACACGAGGAGGAGATCCCGTGGCGGTGTACACCCTGCCCGACCTGCCCTACGACTACAGCGCCCTCGAGCCGCACATCAGCGGCGCGATCATGCAGCTGCACCACGACAAGCACCACGCCACCTACGTCGCCGGCGCCAACACCGCCCTGGAGC